>JBJEJS010000099.1:0-17891 GCA_051878235.1 Candidatus Cryptobacteroides sp. | reverse complement strand
ACATCGACGGCGGAGTGCCTCAACTCTCCGTTTCCATCGAGAAACTTGACGAGTTCAACCTCGGAGGACTGTTCTACTTCTTCGAGAAGTCCTGCGGAATCAGCGGCTACATCCTCGGAGTCAATCCGTTCAACCAGCCGGGCGTGGAGGCATACAAGAAGAATATGTTCGCCCTGCTCGGCAAGCCTGGATATGAGGAGCAGGCAAAGGCTCTTCAGGAAAGGCTCTAATAATTTTTAATATGGCGCAGAAACCATCTATTCCAAAGGGGACAAGGGATTTCTCCCCTGCCGAGATGGCGGGGAGGAATTACATTTTCGACACCGTCAAAAGTGTTTTCAAGACCTACGGATATGCCCCTATAGAGACTCCCGCAATGGAGAATCTCAGCACTCTCCTCGGGAAGTACGGAGATGAGGGTGACAAACTGCTTTTCAGGATACTCAATTCCGGGGATGCCTTCTCCGGAATCGAGTATTCGGACTTCAGGCTGCCTGATGCAGGTGAGCAGGCCTACAACAGCAAGGCCCTCTCGCTGAAAGTCTGTGAGAAAGGTCTCCGCTATGACCTGACGGTGCCTTTTGCGAGGTTCGTGGTGCAGCATAGGGACGAGTTGTCGTTCCCGTTCAAAAGGTACCAGATCCAGCCTGTCTGGAGGGCAGACAGACCGCAGAAGGGGCGTTACAGGGAGTTCTACCAGTGCGATGTGGATGTCATAGGCTCAAAGTCGCTTCTGAACGAACTTGAGCTGGTGCAGATTGTTGACAGGGTCTTCGGGATTTTTGATGTTGCGGTCCTCATAAAGATCAACAACCGCAAGGTCCTGACGGGACTTTCCGAGATTTGCGGATTCCCTGACAAGGTGGTTGACATCACGGTCGCCATCGACAAGATTGACAAGATCGGCCTTGAGGCTGTCGAGGAGGAGATGCTCGAGAAGGGACTGAGCAGGGAGGCTGTCGAGGTCATCAGGCCGGTGCTCACTTTGAAAGGTGACACTGCCTCCAAACTCTCTCAGATGAGGAGCCTGATGCAGGGAAATTCCGCTTCGGGAATCGTTTCTGAGACGGGTCTCAAGGGTCTGGATGAACTTGAGGAACTTTTCTCCCTGATTGACGCGGCGGGAATTAGTCAGGAAGTCGAGATCGACCTGTCGCTCGCACGCGGCCTGAACTACTACACAGGGGCGATTTTCGAGGTCAAGGCGAAGGACTACCCTATCGGAAGCATCTGCGGAGGAGGCCGTTACGACAATCTCACAGGAATCTTCGGACTGGCGGATATGTCGGGAGTGGGAATCTCCTTCGGGGCGGACAGGATATATGATGTGCTGAAGGGTCTGGACAAATTCCCTGCAGGGGTGAGCAGTTCAGCCACCATCCTGTTTGCGAATATGGGGCCAGAGGAGGTGCGTGGAGTCATCCCTACGGTCAAGGCACTACGGGAGGCCGGGGTCTCCTGCGAGATATATCCCGAAAGCGGCAAACTTAAGAAGCAGTTTGACTACGCCTCCCGCAAGAACATCCCGTTCATCTCCATCATCGGAGGGGACGAGATTGCAGACGGGACGGTCAACATAAAAAACCTTTCCACAGGACAGCAGTGCAGTTTCGGGAAGGATGAGATTGAGAACATCATTAACTTTATTGGACTATGAAAAAGATTATTACACTCGTTCTTGTTGCCGTCGCTGCGGCAATAGGAAGCACCTGCGCATACGCACAGGAAAACAGTCATCCGGGCAACACCTCGGCAGGAGAGAATTTAGCCGCGTCCGTTCCCGGACATCTGACATATTCATCAGGGTCGTTGTACAGCAACGGGATCAAACTTTCAAACAGTGAATTGAGCACTATGCTTTCAAAGGAATCATATCAGAATTACTTGGGAGCAAAGAAAATGCATACAGCGGGAGAAGTACTCGTCATCGTCGGAAGCATCATTGAGGGTGCAGGAATAGGATTTGCTTCGGCAGGAGCATTCAAGATTGCCGAAAGTGCCTACAACGGGGAGGATTACCGTCTCAGACATGCCGCCTGCCTGACAGTCGGCGCAGCAGGTATGGTGGTGGGAGCAGCCTGCCTCGGAGCCGGAATCCCTCTTTTCTGCGTCGGAAAGCACCGCATCAAGGTTGCGGGGTCAGAATATAACCTCGCACACGGATATCCGGAGATTTCACTTAACCTCGGCTCGACAAGAAACGGTTTCGGTATTTCTTTCAATTTCTGACGGCCAGCGGGATTCTTATCCGTGAAAGGGGGTATCACCCTGAGGGAATGGAATGAGAGGGAAGATTGTCAATGACCCCGAGTTCGGGGAGATAGTGCTGGGCAAGAGCGGAAGGTGCAGGAGAATCAGCATCAGGTTAAGGCCGGGAGGGAACATCAGGATTTCCCTTCCGGCATATCTTCCTTATTCAGCGGGACTATCCTTTCTTGATGCCAAACGGGAGGACATCCGGAAGATAAGGGAAAGGCAGGCTGCCGTCGGGAACTCAGGACCGAAGTTGTCAGAACAGGAAATCCTTGAATTGAGGAGGCTTGCAAAGGAATGGCTGCCCGCAAGGCTTGAGATGCTCGCGACAAAGTACGGATTCAATTACGGGAGGGTCGCTATCAAGAACAACAGGACCAACTGGGGAAGTTGCTCGGCAAGGAACAACATCAACCTGAACCTGCATCTGATGCGTCTGCCCCAACATTTGAGGGATTATGTCATCCTGCACGAACTCTGCCACCTGCGGCACCACAATCACGGGGAGAAGTTCCACATTCTTTTGGAGGAACTGTGTATGAGGCATTTCGGCGGGGACGGACGCAGCGGGACTGATGCGGGAAAAGACGGCAGTTACCCCCTGACAAAAATGTTTGAGAAGGAGATCAGGCAATACAGGACTTTTTAGGAATATGAGAAATAAACTGCCTCAGGTGATGATGCAGGTTATTTTTTGAGGAATATCTGATGGAGGCAAAGGAAGCACTTATACTTGGGAGGACATCGGGAAGGCTGTCCTGTGACATCGGGGATTATCCGGGGGGAATCATCATTCCTGTGGACAAGCCTTACCGCTGGACATCGGCGGATGTCATCAGGAAAATCAAATATGCGGCAATAAAGCATTTCGGGAAAAAGAACCTGAAGGTGGGGCACGCTGGGACATTGGACCCGCTTGCCACAGGAGTGCTCCTTGTCTGCATTGGCAATGCGACTAAACTTGCCGAAAGCCTTCAGGCACACGACAAGGAATACGTGGCAGGAATCGCCTTTGGGGCGACCACTCCGTCATACGACCTTGAGAAGGAGATTGACAGGACATTCCCATTCAGCCATATCTCCGCAGATTCCGTCAGGGAGGTCCTGGAGGGATTCATCGGGGAACAGGACCAGGTCGCTCCCCTGTTCTCCGCAAAGTCGGTTGACGGGGTCAGGGCATACGAACTTGCCAGAAAACTGTACAAGGAAGGTCAAAGGGACCTTGACGGGGACAGTCCAATCAGGGCATCGAGGATTGTCATCAGCAGTCTGGAACTTCTGGATTTTCGGGAGAAGGCCAATGACGGGACACTTAAAAAGGATTTCGGGTCGAATGAAGGCGATCCTGCCTCTGCGGGAATCGCCGTGTCAAAAGCCTCCTCAAGAATCAATGTGACGGACAACAGCCATCTGGGGCTTCCTGAAGCGGTCATCCGCATAAAATGCAGCAAAGGCACGTATATACGCGCCTTTGCAAGAGATCTCGGGGAAGCCCTCGGCAGCGGAGCGCATCTGGCATCGCTGCAAAGGTCCCGCTCGGGTGATTTTCAGATAGATGACGCCCTGACTGTCGATGAGGTCCTGAATCTGCTCCCCGGCAGGATCAGTCTTCCGTGACAGTTCCGGGGGTATAACTCTCAAGACTCAGGAAATCGTTGGTCACGCTATCCACATTGTTGATGGTGAAAGTGATTCCTGCACCCTCGAATGAGGATGACAGCGAGACAGTGACTTCGTGGGAGATTCCTGCGGAGACAGTAAGGACAGCAGCCGTGAAATTCTGCACGGAGGATGCTCCAGGGCGTTTTGTCTGAATCTTGACATACACCTTTGTCCCTGCCGTGAAATATGCCTCAGAGGCGGCAGCCGTCCCGGAAGAAACCATCAGGAGGGGTCTTTCAGTATAATCCGCATTCTGCGCCAAGGTCACCGTAGTGGATGAAAGTTCATACATATCGGTAAAAGAGGAATCCAGACTGATCCTGACGCGGGCATTGACCGGGACACACCCGACCGTGACCGTGACAGAAGAAGCCCCGAGGGCAAAATCCTGCCTGCCGTAATACCTCGGACCGCCATATCCGCCATTCTGTGCAAGAGCATCCGCTTCGGATACATTGAAGGCCTCGGCATAATAATCCCCTACCCTGAAGTTGTATTCCTTGCCCTTGACATTCGAGAAGACATCGTCAAGGACGGTCTCAGAAGTGCCCGTGCGGACTATCCTGACGGAAAAGTCATCCACTCCTTCCGAAGATGCCGCCTTTGCCTCCACTCCCGTAACGGACTCGCTCTCGACACCGAGTCTGACAGTCCCGGACAAAGCGTCATCCACGTCCTTTGAGCAGGCGGATGCCGCTGCAAGGACGGCACAGGCAAGAATGATATTTTGTATATATTTCATATTTACCTGTAGTTAAGCGTTATATAATACAACCTTCCTTTCGTGGTACCCAGACCGTATGTCGTTCCTCCGGTCACATAAGGATTCGAGGAAGTCAATGCTGAATTCGCTGTATCCTCCAAAGTCACTGTCTTGTAACTGAATGCGGAAGAATTGGAAGTGCAGGACAATATTCTGCTCCCGCTGACATCAACATATGTCGTAGTATTGACAGGCGCTCCGTAAGCATCAATCTTCGCTGAAACGGCGACATTGACCGTCTCCGGGATATGGAATGAGAGCGAGCAGGATCCCTCACCTCCTCCACCTCCGAAACGGACCTTGTCCGAGTCAAAGCTGTAGGCTCCGCTTCCGCTCCAAGGATGGTCCCCGGAGTCTGTCGGAGGGGCAGCCGAATAAGGCAACCCGGTAATGACACAGGCAAGAGCCGGACTTGTGACGGTCACCCCGTCAAAAGAGACGGATGCGGTCAGGTTGGAAGTGTCCCACGGATGTCCTCCCCATTCTCCGAAAGTGTAGGAAGAGCCTGCCATCCGGGCGGCATCGAGGGATTTTCCCTTGTCCGTTGCAAAAGACACGGAAGGAGCCGTATAGTTCGGATTGGAGGTAATCTCGGAGGATATGCCCACAGATGCGCCCACACCCTTTATTGCAGAAGCGTCCGTGAAGGCGTTTGCCCCCGTGATGTCCCCACCCTTGTAAAGGCTGAATGAAGTGTAACCGGAGACGGAAGCGGTGAAAGACGGCTCTGGCACAGCCACAGCAGTCTCCGTCCCATAGACCTTTTCGCCGTCCACAAGGCAATAAGGCTTCATCGTGACGGAAACGGATGCAGGCAGATACGGCCATCCTGACACCACATCGAGCACCTCTCCCCCTGAAAGGGATGAAGCCTCGATGCTCCTTGCAAGAGTCCCTCCGACATAGAGTTCGATTCCGCACGCGGAGACAATCTTGGATGTGACTCCGCTGATTCCGAATGAGGAGACGCTTGCGGAAGAGCCTTTCAGTTCACCTGTCCCGTCAACCGTGTGGATGACAGACACGGCAGCGGAGACGGATGGCTCCACAAAATCCGCCACGGCGATTTCCACAAACTTTCCTGCCGAGAAATCGAAGCCAGAGGACTCTCCCCCGTCAGAACTGTAACTCTTGAACATCTTCGCCCCGTCCCCACGGGTGAACACCAGGGAGAATCCCCTCGTGAAATCCACAGGAGGCATTGCTATGTAGGCGTCAGTCCCTGAAAGCGCGACGGAAAACTCCGTCTGGGCATCGTCCGGGAAAGTCACAAGACCGTCCTTCACGGAGAACTTGGAGACAGGCTCCGAGGCGTTCCCCCTGACCGTGACGGAAGTGATTCCCTCAGGAACAGTCAGATGGATCATTCCTCCTGCCTGTTTCATCAGCACTTCCATCTTGTCGGCATCATAAGCCGCTGTCCCGAGAAGGAAAGGAGTGTGCGCACCTGTCTGTGACGCGCAGGAGAACACTGCCGAGCCGTCAGCGGACAGGACGGCGGATGAAGGGTATGCGAAATGGCAGGCATTTGGGGTCTGGGCCATAGAGACCGACCCTTTGAACATCGCCCTACCGAAACCGGAATCGACCGTATAGACCGTCAGGAAGGAGGAGGCGGAGGAGCCGTCGGAAGCGACGGCAAGGAAAGCCACCTTGTCATCCTGCTCCCAGACAAGGTCCAGTCCCCCGTCCACAGCAACCTTTGTACGATTTATACCGACCGACGCGCTGACAGGGAACTGCGTGGCTGACTCCACAGAAGTCTTTTCCGTGCAGCACACGCACATCATCAGGCAGGCGGAGGCGATAAGAATCTTGTTGAAAATCTTATTCATAAGGATTGAGGACGACTGTCTCGTCTTTTACTCCATATTCTGTGTCAACTGTAATTGTCAGGCTCACGGCACCCTCGGCAGTCGCGCTCAGGGTTATTTTAGACCACTGCGCGGCAAGGAGGGCAAAGGTGGAGCCGAAAGTCTTGGAAGCCGACCCGTAGGCGGCGGTGGTCACCGCTGAAATCGCGCAGGTGAGGGTCCCAGGCTTGAAATATGCCGCTTTCGCGGATGAATGTGCCGTAGCGTCAAGGGTATATGGGACATTCCTGTCTTCCGTAAGGTCCCCGTCGGAAACGAGGGATATGGATACGGACTCGAAAACGGAGTCAAAACCCGTCCCTTTGGTGATGGTCACCTTGGAGTTCTTTGGAGTGCAGGCGACGGTCACAGGATTTGTTGCGGAAGCCACCGTGACTGAGCCAGTCCCGTTTATCCAGGCAAGGCCGTAGGAGGAACTGTCCTCAGAAAATGCCTCCGACTCAAGGGAAGTGACATTCTCCACCTTGACGGTATATGTGCCCGCAGCGAATTTGCGCGGGGAGGCCTCGAACTGGGCTACTGTGACAGGTCCGTATGCCACGGTCCCGCCTGAAGACACTGTGACCTTATACTCTGATTTCTGAGCGTCAGTCATCGCCGACGCCGCCTTGGTGGCGAACTCCCCGTCCGAAGACAGGTTCAGATCGATTGTGCCTTCCTGAACGGAGCATTCAGGCACATTGTCCTTCTGACAGGCCGCAAAAATCAAAGTCGCAGCAGCAAGAAGCATTATCGTCTTTTCAGTGCTCATATTCTCAGTCATATTCAAATTCAAACTCATCCACCCAGAGAGTGGACCCGATGCCGCCCGTGAAATAGTCTCCGTAAAGGCTTGAGCAGGCGATGACAACGACTTGGGTCGGTTTTCTCCAAGTGTCCCTGTAGATGAGAGGACAGCGGAAATAGACATACTCTCCGTGAGTGTCCACATCACTTTCTATCGTCCCGTGGGCTATGATGTGGGGGTCATTCTCCTGGTCCACATAAGTCTCCGTGGCGGTCTTGACCTGGAAAGGCTCGTCCCAGTCGGTCAGCATAAAGAGAATCTGGAGCTTGTCCATAGTCCCCAACTTGTCCTTGTGCCTATCGGAACACATGTCAATCTCCCGAGGAGAATAGGCATAATAGCCGACAAGCGCCTGTGGCCTTCCGGTGAAAGGCGTGCCCCAAGTGAGTTCCGCGCCGATGCTCGGGGTTATGACCGCCCTCTGGAAATTGCCCGTAATGATGTTTCCGGCACCGAACATCCCCAGAAGGGTCATACTCTTGAGCCTTACGGCCATCTTTCCCTCACCTGCCACAGCGACGAAATCAGAGACAGGAGTGGAAGGATTCTGTTCGTTGAACATATTCATTCCCTTGTTAGCCGTGTCCCAGACCTTCTCATTGCGCGGCTCAGGATACCAGGTGTTGTTCGGATCGTCCTGATACCACTCGTCAAAGCCCATATTCGGCAACTGGAGAGGGGTCTCGGTCGTGAATGCGACGATATCGCTGTACTCTCCCCCGTTGTTCAGGCGGACCTCATAATCCGTCCCCTCCTTCAGTTCCGGGAGTTCAACGCTGATGTCAAGCCCTGAGACGGTCACACCGGAAGCGGTCTTCCAAGTCGTTGAGGAAGCCCTGCGGTACTCGACCTCAGGAGAGCCTGTCCCGTCAAAACGGGCAGTGACCTCGGCGTGGTGGCACCAAGGGTTAACTCCGGTGACCTGGAGGGCAATGTGCTGCTGGAGCACCTTCACCGACCAGACAATCTCCTCCCCCTTGTACAGGACAGTGAACTTGCGGAGATTCACGCAGGAAAGAGTCATAGGGAAATCGCATTCCTCGGTCACTTCCTTCTCCACATCTCCGTCAAGCACATACCCTGTCGTGGAGAGCACGACAGAGCCTTCCGGCTCAAGTTTCACATCATCGAAATAGATTTTGTCAAGAGACTGGCTCTCGGTGACATACACCTCGGCATACCTTCTCGACAAATCCATCGAGGCATCCCCTATCTGGTTTCCCACGACAATGTGCCTGTCGATAGGCTGCGTGGCGGTCACCGTCCATCTGTAGTCATACCAGGCGTTGAGCACAAACTCCACAGACTTTGTGAAATCCAGATATTCAGGCACATCACCCACAAGGGTGGCTGTGGGGCTGATCTGGAATGCGGTCACCTTGGCGTTGGACATCTCGACGGTCTCTCCGAGCACGACGGAAACCCTCCTGTTCGAAGCGTCTATGGAAACCGACACCTGCCCCTCCACAGCAAAGGAGGTTATATCGGCAGGGACCCTCGGATATGACATATCGTTTTCAAAGAGACAGGACGACAGGCCAAAAAGGGAAGCCAGACAAATAAATATATATTTAATATATCTCATCTTTCTTCGAAATTTGTGCTTTCGCGTTTTTCTTCATCCTGTGCGCTCCTGTCGGGATATAGACGGAAAGTCCGAGGTTGATTGACAGCAGGTTGATCTTGAAGTTGGCCTTGCTGTTCTCCATCACGCTGACCTCGACCTGGTTCGTTGTCTGGACCACCTTCTGGTACTCGAAACCGAGGACTCCGACGGAAATCTCGATAGCGGTCTCGTTGGTGACGAAACAGGTGATTCCAGGGACGACCCCAAGGGAGAAATTGTAGATGTCCTGATATGTCCCCACCTTGTCCATATCATCGATTTTGTATGACTCCGCCTGCCCGTACGACCCTGCGGCACGCAGTTCGGCGAACATTGCGAAACGCTTGCTGGCCGCAATCGGTATATAGTCCCTGACAGTCAACGCTCCCGTGTACGACTGCTTCAGATAGTTCAGATTGTTGATGTTGAACTCCAGTTCGTCGGTGAGTTTCAGGTTCAGGCCTCCGAGAGAGAAGCCCGACCTGTCGTAGTCAAACCTCGCGCCGACAGAAATGTTGTCCGCAACGAAATATGAGACATACGGGGAAACCCCGAAAGAATCGAGGCTTCCCTTGACATCCTGGATCAGAGAGAACAACATCTTGTATCCGACATCATTGGCAGTATTGCCGATGTTGTAGTTCGTGTAGGAGACGGAAAGTCCGCCGCCTATGGAGCCCTTCGGTATGAAACAGGAGTTGGGCATACCGATGCCCCTGTCAAACGGAACAACCTCGGGTTTCTCCTTTGTGCGCGCGGAAAGCCACGCGCACATTGATGTCAGGAGAAAAAATGTCAGGAATAATCTTCTCATTGTCTGTAATTTACTTGCTGGCGCTGATCCTCGGAGAGTTCCGCAGGGTCATACACAAGACGGAATTCGTCGAGATAGAGCACGCTGCCCACACCTCCCGTGAAATAATCACCGTATTTGCTTGCCGCACCGACGATGACAATGTATTTCGGAGTTCTTGTGAGGCTTCTGTATTCCAAAGGAATTGTGAACTCGGCATATCCGCTTGTGGCATTGACATCCAGTGCACCATAGGCGATGATGCCTGAATCGGTCTCGGGATCCACAAACACCTGGTTTCCTGTGTTTATCTGGAACGGTTCTAACCAGTCTGTCAGCAGGATCTGTATCTGTGCAACATCCTTAGTGCCTTTCAGGGCAGTGTACGGGTCATTTGCGACGTCGATGTCCACAGGGCGGTAGTCGCAGTATCCTTTCAGGGCGATAGGCCTTGAAGTGAATTCCGTCCCCCACTCAAGGGTCGCCCCGACAGGGCTGAGGGTGGCTTTTCCGAACTTGCCGGTGTAGATGTTTCCTGCGGCAAGCCTTCCTGCGGCCTTCATGCTCTCAAGTCTTGCAGCCTTTTTGCCCGAGCCGGACACGGCAACATTGCTTTCCTCAGGAGTTGTCGGGAACACACTCAGAATAGAGGTCCCGCCATTGGCTGTGTCCCAGACAGTAGGATTTGCATCCGAAGCGTATGGATACCAAACCTTTCCGCTCTGCCACCAGTCATCGAAACTCAGGTTATATACTGTTCCTGCGGCATCCGTAGTGAATGTAATGGTCCTTGTGTCCTGTCCTGCATCCGAAACCGCCTTGAATTCGTAGGCTGTGGACGGCTCAAGCGAGTAAACCTCGGCCGTGTATGTCTTTGAGGACACGTCGATGGTCAACGAGCCTGCATCGACACTCTGCCACTGCGTGTCGGAAACCTTACGGTAACTGAATGTCATTCCCTCAGGAGCCTGTTTGTTGAACCATTTTCCCTTGAGGATGACGAAACCGGCCCAAGGAGTTGCGGAAACCGCATCAACCTCGACATCGGACATCACGGATATGCTGATTTCCTTGCTCTGGTAATGGCTGAGCATATCATAGGCGTAGATCCTCAACGAGTAGTCACCCACAATGAGATTCTTCACATAATCAGTCACATCCACCGATGCTGACAGCGCCCCTGATGACACATAAGGGACAGTTATGCCTGCAGCGGCCAATTCCAGAAGCACCTCTGAAGAAGCGTCGACAAGTTCATATTCCTTAACTCCGTCAACGGCGAGCAGAAGGCTCTTGAGACCCTTGTCGGCTGAGATTGACAATGTCCTTGTTGAAGCGTCACCCACAGGCACGCACACTTCGGAATCTATGTCGAAGCCCTCATTGGAGGTAATCGTGATGTTGGATTCGCTGAAGTCGAGCACAAAGTCATATTCCTTCTCGGTCATCGACTCGTCAACGGTCACACGGATTATGAAGGCACCGTCTTCGCCTTCAGGAGACTCCTCGAGGGAGAAGTTCAGGGCGTAGTACTGGCGCGGTTTCACATCATCGAACTGCCCTGATGTCAGATAGGCCTGACCGTCGGAATTCTTCATCGAGAGTTCCCATTTGAGGACACCGTCAGCCTTTATGTAGGCGGCCTTGTCAGCCGTTCCCTCAAGATTGCCCAGGACAACGGTACTGGCGCTTGAATTGCCGACAGTCACCTTGTATTCAGGGAAGGCATCCTTGACGGCATCATCGAAGGAGGCGGTCACCTTGACATTGGCAAGGGTGCAGACAATGTCCGCGCTGACCGTCTGTGACACAGGAACGGTCACATCCGCATAACCCTCATAATAAGGGGACTCGATTGCAGCCTGGGCATCCGTTCCGGAACTTGCCACGACGCGGTACTTTCCAGAAACGAGTTCAAGAGGCTGTGACAGCAGGGTCCTGTAGTCATCGACAGTCGTGACCAGTTCGGACCCCCTATATACGGAGAGGGAGAACACCATATCATCCGAAGGAGTCTCGGCTGCCTTCAGAATCAGTTCATCGTCCCTCTCAAGACTGACGGACAGATATCCTGTGCCACCCTCCGGCAACGCTCTGTTGCAGGAGACGGCAAGAAGCAGGAGCGCCGTCGTCATATATGATATGATTCTTTTCATAGTGAGGGACTTATTCAAGGTGGAAAGTCAGGGATTTAACAAGTGTCTGACCCAGTTCGTCAGTCACATTGAGGGTGAACACATAATCCTCTCCGGAATTTCCCACACCTGCAATCATAGGCACAAGTTCGGAGAGAGGGAAATCGACAAGCGTCTGTCCCTTGAGGGCGTCACCGGTAGGAAGCGACGGTGCGACGGAGGCAAGCATCATAATCAGATACTCATTGTTTATCAGGTCCATCTCGGTGACGGAGCCGTCTTCAGAAGCGATGACAGCGATGGCTCCCTTGAAATTGTCGCTGACAGTCACAATGAAATCCTTGATCACTCCAGGAGCCTTCACCACAAGGTCTGCATCGACATCATCGGAAATGATGACGGTGGAGAAGGAAGGGTTTGCCGGCCATTCAAGGGAAGGGGCCTCGACAGCCGGAGTCGGATCCGGGTCAGGGTCTGTGTCAGTGCCGGTGTCCGGTCCGTCCACAGGAATCTCGTCAAGTCCAGGGACATTGACATCGGAAGTCTTGTCGTTTGTGGTGTAATCCACTGTGATGGTGATTCCTCCGACCTGGCCTGTGGTCTTGGCGGAGAGGTTTATGATATGGTGGTCTCTTGCCGCCACATCGGTGATCCTGCCGTCAAAGGAGGCATAGGCCCCGTCAATGGCACGGTAGCCGTCAACATGGATGGAAAGCGGAGCCACTGAGAAATATCCGTCCTTAGGACCGTTCTTGATGTCGGAAGTCGTCCAGGAGAGGGAATGGTCCGCACCTTCACCGTTTGAGATTGTCACTGTGAAACTTGAAAGTTCGGTCAGGAAATTGGAATCCGGATTCAGGGTCACCATCATATTCTGAAGCGTCGCGGTCAGGCTGACAGGGACGGTCTCCCCCACCCTCACGGCAAAATTCGCTGACGCGCCGTAAACAGGCTGGTCAAATGCGGCAGGAAGAGCGTCAGGAGATGAGACCTCAACGGTATATGAATCCCCCGGAAGTTCTATTGCCTGAGGCATAGAGCCGAAAGAGTCATAACTTTTTGTCCAACCGTCCGACGGTCTTGTTATCTTGACCGTGAAGAGGTTGACATCGACCTCAGAGGCCTTTGTGACATATTCGCCTGTGGCGGACAAAGAGAACGCCACCTTTCCGAATCCCTGTGCCGGACCCTGGACTGACTTCTTGCATCCAGCAAGAAGGAGGGATGCCGACAAAACTACGATATATATTATATATTTTTTCATATTCATAAATCTCAATAAACAAGTTCAACATCATCAAGGCGCAGCATAGAACTGAGTTTCACCGCAGAGTAATTGTCGGTACCGGTCTGTCCGGCTATCTCGAATATCTCTCCCCACACATCGCAGGAGTGGCTTCCGCTTGTGGAAGCCTTGAAGGAAATGCTGATGGATGCGGCCTTCCTGTCCGTAACCGTATAGTTCAAAGGCAAGGTCATCATTGTCCAGGAGTCTGTCTGAGGGCCGTCGGAAATTGAGGCAGAAGCCAGCACGGTCCCGTCTTCGGCAAGCACCTGGGCCTCCGCTCCGAAACGGTCACTTGAGGAGTATGCGCTGAAACGGTACCAGAAAGTCACGGCCGAAGGTCTTGAGGCGAAAGGATGCCCCGACGAAACCTTGTTTCCGTCAGAATCAGCCGAGCCGATGAACAGTTCGCCGACATACCAGGTTCCCGTCGTGGCCCACATACTGTTCGAATTGCCGATGTTGATGGTCGACACCTGTGCGGCGGCATTCCCTGAATGTACGGAACTTGTGCCGTAGGTGACTGTAGGCATACATTTGAAACAATAGTACAAAACGGTGATGTCAGACCTCATCGAGACCATACTGTTGACATCCCACCATTTGTCGGAGCCGCTCAGGTATGGATAATAGACATAGGCCGTGTGCTGGTTGGTCTCGTACGGAGTGGCCGTCCACTGTTCAAATCCCGCGTTCCCGACCTGTGCGGCGGCCTCTGTTGTGACTGTCCCGGTGTCCAGGGTGTAAAGCCCGTCGTAGAGCAGCCTGAATGAGTATTCCGTTTCAGGGGCAAGTCCGGTAAGGTCCTGTGCCTGAATAGTCCTGCCCGATAGCGTCACAGGGAGTTCACTCCACTCAAGGGCATCGGATGAATATTGGAGGGACATCTTGGCAGGGTCTCCTGCAGAGGATGTCAGGGTGGCATAGAAACCGGTCATCTTCTTTGCCCAGACCATTCCCGGCAAGATCGTGATGCTGCCTTCAGGAAGGAGGTCATACGCGACCGAAGCCGTCCCCGTCCTTCCGTTGGCATCAACGGCAGTAAGAGTCAGGGATGCCAGTTGGAGGTCAGTCCCGAGAACTTCCCCGGTGTTTGCGAGGACAGGAGCGAGCGCGCTGAGGTCCACAGCCATTGCATTGAGGTCACCTCCGAACCAGATTCCGGCAGGAGCGAGCGCGTCGGCAGCCGTATCTGAAAGCAGGTCAACCGTAGAAGGGACTCCTATGGACGCAAGGTAAGGGGAATCGATTTCAAGAGTGCAGGAAGCCAAGGTCCCCGGAGCCGCCACGCTGAAATAGGCCTTCGTTTCGGACCTGTCGCCCTGCTTCACAGGGAAATGGCCCTGGGTGAATCCCACAGCCTCGACTGCAGGTGCAGGAGCGGAAACGGCATCCAACGGGATTTCAATTATCTTGTCAATCTGCTCCGCCGATGTGTCAACAAGGACATTTATCACCAGATTTCCGTAATTGGTGCCCTTGTCAATCCTGAATGTGACGAAGTCATTCGGCGAGAAAGTCTGGGCAGGAGCCTCGTAATACTTCCATTGCCCGTTCCCCTCGGGATCGGCATACAGTTCCACGACAAGGTCTCCACCCGGAATGTAACCCTTGCGGGTCTCGTCCTTGAGGAACTTGAGGGATGACTTCACTTGGGTCGAAGTGTGTCTGACGACCGCATAGAAATCAGGATAGGCAGCCTTCAGGTTGTCTCCGAACTCCACAGCCACCTTGACATTCGCCAGTTTCGCCACAGCCTCTACGGTCTCCTTTGTCTGGGGATGTACCGTGAAAGACTTGTCTGCAAGATAAAAAGGCTTGTCGAATCCCACTCCGAGGGTGTCGCCGTACTTCGCGAGAAGACGGTATTCACCGCTGTTGAGGGGAATCGCCTCAGCCTTTGCCTGTTCGAATTTTTGGCAGTAGAGCCGGATTGATGAGGAGTTGAATATCTCCACACTGAAAGCGTCAACGGAAACACCCTCCTGGGTGTCTTCCGACTTCATTAGCGTTCCGGCATCGGCACTAAGGTTCAGGACGACTTCTCCAACGCCTTGTGAATCAAGGCTTCCGGAGTCCTGCAACCTGTCAGCGCAGGAAGTCATCAAGACCGCCAGAACGATGATAGGTAGTTTTCTTACTCGTCTCATTTGGTTAAGAAATTTGAGTACAAATCTCGGCAAAGATATGCCAATTATTTCTTATTACAAACTTTTCAAATGTTTTTTGTACCTTTGCGGGATATTGTGACAATTATATGGCAAACGAGGTTAAATATACCGAAGACAACATCCAGACCCTTGAATGGAACGAGCACATCCGCCGCAGGGCAGGAATGTACATCGGACGGTTGGGAAACGGGGACAACCCGAGTGACGGAATATATGTGCTTCTGAAAGAGATTGTGGACAACTCGATAGACGAGTTCACAATGGGTTTCGGAAAGACCATATCCATCTCCATCGAAGGACGGCAGGTGACCGTCAGGGATTACGGAAGGGGTATTCCCCTCAATTCCGTCGTGGATGTGACCAGCAAACTGAACACAGGAGGAAAATTCGACGACGAGGCCTTCCAGAAGTCTGTAGGACTGAACGGTGTGGGGACAAAGGCCGTGAACGCGCTTTCGGACGATTTCTATGTGGAGTCCTTCAGGGACGGGGAAAGTTCGTTTGCGCATTATTCAAGAGGAACGCTCATTGAAAGCGGCAGGCGCGCGTCAAAGGAGAAGAACGGGACTCTGACGAGGTTCACGGCGGACAGGGAAATGTTCGGGGAGAATGTGGAATACCGTATGGAATATGTCGAGCCTCTCGTCAAGAATTACGCATATCTCAAAAGAGGCCTTAGCCTCAACCTCAACGGCACGGTTTACAAATCCGACCACGGTCTTCTCGACCTGATCAACGACTCCCTGTCGGAGGAGCCTTTATATCCACCTATCCATCTGGAGGGAAAGGACATAGAGATTGTCCTGACTCACGGGAACAGTTACGGTGAGAACATCCTTTCTTTCGTCAACGGACAGAACACCCGTGACGGAGGGACCCACCTCGCGGCATTCAGGGAGGCCATAGTCAAGACCCTCAAGGAGTTCTTCAAGAAGGACTATGCCCCTGAGGACATCCGTCAGGGAATCGTGGGGGCAATCAGCATCCAGATCCAGGAGCCGCATTTCGAGTCGCAGACCAAGATCAAGCTCGGCTCCACCTATATGTGGGAGAAGAATGTCAAGAAGGACGGGCAGACTGTCCAGGACACCGGTCCGACCATCCGCAGTTTCGTCAACGACTTCATCAAGACCAATCTTGACAACTACCTCCACATCCACAAGGATGTCGCCCCTGTGATGCAGGAGAAGATCACCTCATCAGAAAAGGAGCGCAAGGAGATTTCCGGAATACAGAAAAAGACCAAGGAGCGCAACAAGAGGACGAATGTCTATAACAAGAAACTGCGCGACTGCAAGATCCACTACAACGACAAACTTGCAAAGGGCAGGCAGGACGAGACCGAACTGACGAGCATATTCATCACCGAGGGAGACTCCGCGAGCGGTACCATCACCAAGGTGAGGAACGCCGAGAACCAGGCGGTCTTCAGCCTCAGGGGAAAGCCTATCAACTGCTACAAGGAAAGCCGCAAGAGGGTCGCGGAGAACGAGGAACTTAACCTTCTCATATCCGCCCTCGGGGTCGAGGACGATATGGACAACCTCAGGTACAACAACATAATTGTCGCGACCGATGCCGATAACGACGGAATGCACATCAGGATGCTGGTGCTGACCTTCTTCCTGAAATACTACCCCGACCTGGTCAGGAGAGGACACGTGCACATCCTCCAGACCCCTCTTTTCAGGGTCCGCAACAAGAAGGAGATCCGCTACTGCTTCTCCCCTGAGGAAAAGGAACAGGCCATCAAGAGGCTCGGCAAGGGAGTGGAGATCACACGGTTCAAAGGTCTCGGAGAGATTTCCTCAGACGAGTTCGTGAATTTCATCGGAGAGGATATGAGGCTGGACCTCGTCAAGTTGAGCGACGAGGAGAGCATCGCAGAACTGCTTGAGTTCTATATGGGCGACAACACCATCGACCGCCAGAACTTCATCAGGCATAACCTCAAGAGCGAGGAGGAATTGGAAGATATAAACATATAATATATATAAGGTATGTGGAGAAAATTTTGCAGGTTTCTGCTGAAAGCCTGGGGATGGACACCTGACGGGGGCACGGCTCCCGAAGACAAGTGCATCCTTCTCGGTGCCCCGCACACGTCAATCTGGGATTTTGTGGTTGCCTACCTGTTCTACAAGGCTGTCGGAGGGGATGCCCTCTGTATGGTCAAACAGGAGATGTTCAAATGGCCTTTGGGACCGATAATCCGCAAGATGGGAGGAATCCCTGTCAACAAGAAGAACCCTTCGGCAATAGTCCTGAGCGTCATACGAGAAATGGAGAAGAGAGAGAAATTCCACCTTGCAATCGCCCCTGAGGGCACGAGGCAGCCTGTCAAAAGATGGAAGGCGGGCTTCCACACAATCGCAAAAGAGACAGGAGTGCCGGTATATCTCTGCTATTTCGACTGGGGGACGAAGCACGTCGGCATCAAATGCAAGTTTGAACTTACCGATGATGCGAAGGCCGACCTGAAGAGGGTCCAGGAAGAATTCGAGAAGATGCACCTTGTCGGAAAGCATCCTGAAATGTACATCACACACTAAATTTCCTGCT
>JBJEJS010000098.1:0-3491 GCA_051878235.1 Candidatus Cryptobacteroides sp. | reverse complement strand
GGCTGACACCGAATGCTTTCTTGAATTCCGCAGAAATAGTCTTCAGCTTCTTGTTTGGTGCAACGGAAAATTCCGCACTGGTGAAATTGTCTTTGAGTTTGTTCAACAGTCCCATAGGCTATGAATATGTCCCTGACCCGAAAGACTTTTAGTGTTATTATTGCAGGAAGCGTGGGCCAGAAGATTATTATGCGGATTGGTCCTAAGAATGCCTTGGAATAAATAATCGGCTCTCCACTGATACCAGTAGTAACCATATTGGTACTAATACAGAATGGAGAGCAGGCTTATTCCCATTCCGAGTGAATTTCCTAGGTTCATCTGCGAGAATAAACATACACTTCCCGTATGCCAGTATTTCTGGCAAATTTAACAAATACATTTCATTAAACAATAACAGATATACACAAATTCCTGTATGGATCTTCTTGCAGGTGCTATAATATAAAAGAAACGATGCCGACAAGCGTATCCAACCGTTCACCAGACGGCTTCCCCTCCCAATTTTACGGACTATTCGTCAAGGACATCCGAGATGCCGCACAGCAGATAAAGAGTCAGAAAAACGACAGGACAGGACTTCACGAAGTGGAGGGTAATTGCACCGGTATCCTGTAAGTGTCACGATTTCGGCACATACCCTTTCACCAATGATCATTCGTGATGGGCGCGGTATTTTACAATGTGGCGGGAAAGCGGTTTGAGCTTAGGGGCCTGTTTGATGCGCTGGACGACAAATGAGGCCACCTGAAGGGCACCAGCATAGACGGTATGCGTATTGTCGTTGCGTCCATCCGGATAACATTCTTCATATTCTCCGGGGGCAAGCTGCATAAAAAATGGCTTTGAAGCCTCGTCTCCAAGCGATTTCAACCAATCTCGGGTATCAGAATAAACATCAAGGAGCACGACTCCTTTTTCTTTTGCCACGGCCTCCATTGCCGGCACATAATCCGTGTGGCAGTTCTCGTCCAGGACCCCATTCTTGAACCAACGGCGGCTTACAGGTGTCAGAAGCACGGGAGTGGCACCCTTGGCGCGAACTTCATCAATGAAACGGCGCAGGTTGTCGCTGTATGCACCATAAGCAGGGGCATAGCGCAAGGTATCATCCTGCTTTGCGTCATTGTGACCAAACTGGAGGAAAACATAGTCTCCCTCCTTGAGGGTCCCCATCATCCTGTCCCAATGTCCGAGAGTGCGGAAACTCTTGGTACTCCTGCCATTGCGTGCATGATTAACGACATTTATCCCATCATCAAAGAAATTCGGGAACACCATTCCCCAGCCCCTCTCAGGGCTGCCCTTGGACATATCTTTAGGCGCGCAAGTGCTGTCACCGCAAAGATGGATTGTTACTTGGCTTTCCGATTTGCCTTTAGAATAGGAGTCAATTGGCATGGCTGCAACTAATAATATGCAGAGCCCGAGAATGTTATTGATTTTCATAGACACAATGTTATTCAAGCAAAGTTAATCAAAATAACATGAAAATCCACCAACCGTCCCTGCCTTTGCGCACAAATAAACTACATCCTTTGCCCCAAACCAACTTCACTTTTATTTTCCTGATATTCTTAATTTATAATTTATTCCGACTTATCTCCATAGAAAGCCAATGATGACATCGCTGATCTGAATGCTGAAGGGATGCCCCCTATCCCAATCCATCGTCAAATGGAAGGGAAAGGAGCCGTGTGCAAAGAATACTGTTTCCTTTCATTTTGGGGAACAAAAAAGGCGAGGACCACGATTTGGGTCCTCGCCTGATAAGTCGCATAAGCTTTCTATTAGTATTCCTCCTCGTTGAAGAAGAAGTCGTCCTTGGTTGGATAGTCCGGCCAGATGTCCTCGATGCTTTCATAGATTTCGCCGTCGTCCTCAAGTTCCTCAAGATTTTCGACAACTTCGAGAGGGGCTCCGGAACGGTTGGCGTAGTCAATCAATTCCTCTTTGGTGGCAGGCCACGGAGCATCTTCCAACCTGTAAGCAAGTTCAAGTGTCCAATACATAGTTCAATTATTTTAATTTGTTATTATTCAATTATTTAACAAAATATTACATTTTGTAGGGAGTAATGGGGCGCAAATATAAAATAAAAAAACGATAAGATGAATTCTTTTTACTATTTTTGCAGCCCAAAGCGACAAACAACATCCATACCAGAAAATACAGATGAGTTATATTAAAGAGGAAATATACGATTTGGCAGTTACCCAAGAGATTGCACGCCACTATACGGAGATTCTCAGGCTTCTCGGGGAAGACCCTGAAAGAGAGGGACTTGTCAAGACTCCGGAGAGGGTCGCCAAGGCTTTGCAATTCCTGACGAAAGGATATTCGGAGGATGGTGCCCAGATTCTTCGCAGCGCGATGTTCAATGAGGACTACAGCCAGATGGTGCTCGTCAAGGACATAGACCTGTATTCAACCTGCGAACATCACATTATGCCTTTCATCGGGAAGGCCCACGTGGCATATATTCCTGACGGGGTCATCACAGGGCTGAGCAAAATCGCCCGGGTGGTGGAGACATACGCAAGAAGGCTCCAGGTCCAGGAAAGGCTTACGGTGCAGATCAGGGACTGCATCCAGGACACCCTCAAGCCGCTCGGAGTCGCTGTCGTCATCGAAGCGGCGCATACCTGTATGCAACTGCGGGGAGTACAAAAGGCCAACGCAGTAACCACCACATCGGCCTTTTCCGGTATTTTTCTCAGCGATGAGAGGACAAGGAACGAATTCCTCAGCCTCATCAAATAGTGAGTGTTCCTGAGACTTTCCCGGTCCCGCCGAAGCAGAACCGGAACAATCTTATTTCAGATAGGCATCCTCAACAACCTTGGCGCTCCGCGAAATGAAATCGCTCAGAGCCTTCCCTTTCAGCATACCGTTGGCAAGAAGAGCCAGGTCGGTCACCTGTTTGAGTATAGGGTTCCCTGTTGCAAACGCCTCAAGGTCAGCCTTGTGCGCACCAGTTGCGGCATCCTTGGCTTCGGTTACAGCCTTCTTCTGCTCCTCTGTCGCATCAGACGGTGCATCTTCGACTTTCTGAGCCGGGGCGACAGTCTCAGCCTTGGCAGACATAATCTTGGCTATCAGAGGATTCTGCATATTGACGGTGATGTTGTATGACTCAGGCATCTCTCCGTAGAAATTCATTCCGCCACCCAAAGCGGACATCTCACGGTACCTTCTCATAAACTCGGACTGTGTAATGAGAATCGGAGCGGCATTCTCCCCGAGGTTGTCAGCCTGCACATAATACTGGTTCTCCTTAGGCAGGACACTCTGGAAAATCACATTGAGGTCGGACTTCTCCTCCTCGGCGAGTTCCGGACGGATCTTCTCCTGAAGCGGAATCAGATTGTCGATGCTGTCGGAATCCACGCGGGCGAAACGGGTGTTCTCCAGTTTCATCTCAAGCAGGTTGACGAAATGCGAATCCAACTGGCAGTCCATCAGGAGGACATCATAACCTTTGTTCTTTG
>JBJEJS010000097.1:0-3512 GCA_051878235.1 Candidatus Cryptobacteroides sp. | reverse complement strand
ACATCGATGCCGTAGCAGCCGCTTCCGCCTATGACAATGCCATCCGCAACCGTGTCTCAAGACACGTTGAGACATACTGCGGGGACGCATCCCTGCTGCAGGCTGGGAAATATGACATCATCCTGGCAAACATCAACAGGAATATCCTCCTGCAGGACATCCCGACCTACTCCAGGAGCCTGCGCAGCGGAGGACTCCTCTTTGTCAGCGGATTCTACACCGAAGATCTCCCGATGATTCAGGCTGTCGCACAGAACTGCGGCCTTTCGGCGGAGGGGCAGGACGAGATGGACAACTGGTGTTGTGCAAAATTTGCAAAACAGTAAAAATATAGTATCTTTGCAGTCCTTTCGCGGATTTTACTGCGGAGAAGGTCTTGCGGGCGTGTTGTAATTGGTAGCCAAGCCAGACTTAGGATCTGGTGCCGTGAGGCGTATGGGTTCGAGTCCCTTCGCCCGCACAAAAAAAGGTCAGCAGCAGCTGACCTTTTTTCGTGCGTAGGCGAAGGGACTCCGTCAATCCCAACCCCCTGCCCTTCGGGCATCCCCCTATAGGGGGAATGGAAACGCAACGCGTTTCTGTCGCCCGCACAACATACATTCCGAGCCTGACCTTTTTTCGTGCGTAGGCGAAGGGACTCCGTCAATCCCAACCCCCTGCCCTATGGGCACTGCTTAAAACACAACGCCGCTACTCTTCAATGTCTTTTTTATCTGAAGCGCAATATGGTAAGCAAGATTAACAGGCACCGCATTGCCTATCATCTTATAGCCGACATTTACATCCCTATAAATAAACTTATAGTCATCCGGGAATGTTTGTATCCGCGCCACTTCCCTAACTGTCATCCTTCTGTACAGATGCTCTGAGCCCTTAGCAAATTTAAAGTGGTCACCATCAAGGCGGATCATTTTCGGTGCCTGTGGATGCATCTGGCATTGACGACCGCTGGCCTGGACAGTGAAACCTGGTTCATCCCACGCACGGACCCTGTTCCTAGACATATATATGGGAGAAAAATCTCCTACAAAATACTCGTGATTGGCCGGTCTGCAGGCATCACCATTTGTTTTGTTCTTAGGGAGGGCAGGAATGGCAGAATCCTTCAAATCCCAAATGGAATCATATAATGTAGGCTTATATCCCAATGGGCTCGGATATTCGAATTTCTCAATGCCCAAATCCTTTCTGAATCCGACATAAAAGATTCTGTCTCTATCTTCCGGAACATCAAAATCATTGGCATTAAGCATCTTCAGACTGACATTGTACCCGGCGTCATCGAACAAGGACAGGAAACCTTTCACCGCTTCCCTATTTCTTGCGGCAAGCATCCCGGAGACATTCTCTGCCACAAAAAAGAGAGGGCGGGTATCCTTCAGAATACGGATATACTCATAAAACAACTGTCCGCGAGGGTCATTAATCCCACGCAGAGCACCTCCTTCCGACCACGACTGGCAAGGAGGCCCTCCTATTATTCCTGTAACTTCCTTAGGGAAAACGGATGACGGCAACTCTCTGACATCCCCTTCTACAAGATTGACATCCGGAAAATTGGAGCGGAAAGTCGGGCATATCTTGGGATCATACTCATTGGCCATCACAGTATGGAAGCCGGCATTATGGAATCCCTTATCCAATCCTCCGGCTCCGGAAAACAAACTGATAAGGGACAGATCGGTCTTTATCTCCATGTGCAATTAATTGATACAATAGTAGTCGGGACTCCCACTATCTGAATGTCAAACTTCAGCGAGGGCTCTGCCTTGGTAGTGGCATTGTGAATACGGAAAGAAAACTGCCATCCTTCATCCATACATATTTCCGCTGTATTACAGGATCCGTTCTTCATCCCCATATATAAGATCCGTTTCGGTAATCTTATCCGAGGTATCCTGATACTTGGAGCAACATTACCCGCAGAATTATTTAAGGTTCCGTGCAGATTATATGAATCGAGTCTTGTATATCTGTCCGCATCACGGCTGATGACCTTATAGAAATCAAACCGTCCCAAAAGATATTCCACAAGTAACTTAGGGACATCCGGATTAACTTCAAGCTGTCTCCTCATCTCGGCAAGGAAAGCCTCCATCACCGGTAAATAAACGGATGTGTCCTTGTCCTGTATTTCACTGAAAAGGATGTTATTTTTCTTATATTCAAGCAATTGATTAAAGACAGGTCTGACTGCATCCCAATAATCCTGTGAACATTTTCCTCCAAACCAGTTCTCCGCAAAATCAAGGACACCACTCAGGCGGCTATGCTTAACAGCAAAATTATTGTGTTTGGCACTTAATCCAACCTGCCATTTCCTGTCAGGACGGGTAATCAATATATCACGGACATCCCCATATTGCCCTTCCCGGTCCTGTTGCAGTTCTATGGTCAAAGTATCTCCCGTATCATCAAGGATATTCGGTTCAAGAGAAAAAAGTTTAGGAACGACAGCCACAGCACTCAACAAAAAAAGATTTTGTTCTTCTTCTGATAAGGAGGTCCAGACCTCACCCGCCTCCTCATAACTTTTATTCCCGACAACAAAACACGCCCTATGCTGGCTGATCTCCTGATAGAGACTTGTCAAGCAGGCATATTCGAAAGCCTTTCCATTATCATAACTTCTTGCGCTCATTTTCCCATCCTTATTGTAAACAAGCCACAAAGTTACAAATATTTCGGGTATTTGTTCCTATTTCCGGAACTCCGGACTGATTCTTTTATAGAAGCAAACCGCATCGCGAAAAGGGTTTGACCGGACACGACAACACAAATCATCCCTTCATAAGGGCAGAATATTCGCCTGGAGAGTAGCCTGTCGCCTTTTTGAAGGCGGTGCTGAAATAGGAAAGGGACGAGAATCCGCACTGCTCGGCGACATCGGTGAACTTGACATCGCCCTGCTTCAGCAGCGACTTCGCCTTGTCCATTCTTATACGCTTTATGAGGTCGAGAGGACCTGCCCCCGTAACCGCCTTGACCTTCAGATGGAGATTGCTCCTCGACATACACATCTGCGAGGCAAGGGTCTCGACCGAGAACAGGGGGTCGGAATAATTTTCGTCTATGTGCCGCACGACTTCCGAAAGGAAGGTCTCTCCCTCCGGAGTGAGTTCCATCGGGTAAGACAGGTAGGACGACAGCCTCAGACGGCGCATATCATCCTCATATCTTTCCTGCATACTGACCATCCTCGCCCTGTGGAGTTTCTCATTATGCCTGATTATCTTAAAGACCAGATAGGCAAGCCCTCCTGCAAAAAGGAGGATGAAGAAGATTTCCGCAAAGGCGCTTCTGTACCACACCGGCTTGACCCTGATATGAGCTGGCAGCACCGTTATGAATGTCTGCTGATGATAAAAGAACTCGGCTATGAACTGGGGTCAGGGATTATGGTCGGTCTGCCGGAGCAAAGCATTGAATCAATCGCCGATGATTTGTTGTTCTTAAAAGAGCTGGAAGTTGATATGTCCGGTATCGGGCCGTTCATTCCTCATCCGCAAACG
>JBJEJS010000096.1:0-3519 GCA_051878235.1 Candidatus Cryptobacteroides sp. | reverse complement strand
GACTTTCTCGCCGAAAGAAACTTTTCTGGAAAGGGTCAAGGAGCGATGCTCCGTCACGGGCTTGCGGTCCCGGAGGGACCCTCTTTCCGAAACGGGCTGCAAAGATACGCACTTTTTCACAACTTCCAAATCTTTTTTTGAAAATATTCGGAATATTCATCAATATATCTTGAAATCAGCACCGTATTATATATATACCATATATCATATTTTCGCCATATTTTATTATCTTTGCAATTTGTACATATTAATATATATCATATAATGAACAAAACAGTCATAGCAATCTCATCGCTCGTCCTGGCAGCAGGAATTTCGGCCAACGGACTTTCAGCGGCAGATTCACCTTTATGGTTAAGACATTCCGCCATCTCTCCTGACGGGGAGAAAGTCGCATTCAGTTATCAGGGTGACATTTTCGTGGTCAGCGCAAAAGGCGGAAGGGCATTCCAGTTGACTACAAATCCCGCATACGAATCAGACCCTGTCTGGACCCCGGACAGCAAATCCATAGTTTTCTCATCCAGGAGGGAAAAAAGCAAGGACATCTTCATAACAGAAGCGACAGGAGGAGAGCCGAGGCAGATCACCGACTACCCGGGACACGAGACCCCTTTGGCTGTGCTTCCTGACGGAAGGATAATCTTTTCGGCCAACATCCAGCAGGATGACACCTACAGCGGCTTTCCTGGAGACCCGCAGATTTACGAAGCCGGACAGGACGGCGGAAGGCCGAGGAGGGTCACTTCCCTGCCTATGGCCGCGCTCACGATGAATGCCGACGGGGTTGTCCTCTATGAGGACATCAAGGGATATGAGGACCCTTTGAGGAAACACCACACCTCATCCGTAACGAGGGACATCTGGATGTACACTCCAGGGGCAACCACAAAAAAGGAAACAGGCAACCTGAACATCAACGGCAACGGGACATTCACGAAACTCACTGAGTTCGAGGGGGAGGACAGGAACCCTCTGTTCGCGGCCGACGGGAACACCTTCTACTTCACGAGCGAACGCGACGGATCATTCAATATATATAAGAGCAGCATCCGGAATCCGGAGAATGTCTCCCAAGTGACATTCCACAAGACACATCCCGTAAGATATGTGTCCCTGTCCAATGACGGGACCCTCGCATATTCCTACGACGGGGAACTCTACACTGTGAAAGACGGTTCCCAGCCACAGAAAATCAACATAGAAATCGCCAAGGACAGGAACGAGAGGTCGCTCAACAAGACAAGCGTATCAATGGGCATCACCTCCATAGACCCATCCCCGAACGGGAAGGAGATTGCCCTGGTGGCAAGGGGCGAGGTCTTTGTCACATCCATCGACTACAGGACGACAAAGAGGATAACGGACACTCCGCAGCAGGAAAGGGGCGTCTCATTCAGCAAGGACGGCAGGACTTTGTACTATGCGGCTGAAAGGGACGGACATTGGGGCATATATGCCACATCCCTGACTGAAAAGGATGACAAATATTTCACATATTCCGTAAAGATGGAGGAGAAGATGATAACCTCCCCTGACCAGACCTGCTTCCAGCCGAGCGTGTCGCCTGACGGCGAATGGCTCGCGTTCCTGAGGGACAGGACGGAAATAGTCATAAAGAATCTGAAGAGCGGAAAGGAGAAATCCCTTCTCAAAGGAATAAACTATTCATACACAGACGGCGACCAGTCTTTCGAATGGAGTCCTGACAGCCGTTGGATTCTATGCAACTACCAGGCAGACGGAGGATGGAACAACGAGGACATCGCCATCATCAACATCGAGACCGGAGAAATAACCAACCTGACTGAGAGCGGATACTCCGACATCAACTTCAGATGGGCTATGAAAGGGAAGGCAATGACCTGGATGTCAGACAAGGCGGGCTACAGGAGCCACGGAAGTTGGGGTGCAGAGAATGATGTCTATGTGATGTTCTTCGATGCCGCCGCCTACAAGGAGTTCCTTGCGGACAAGGAGGATGCGGAAATGAAGACGCTGCTCTCCGGAGACAAGAAGGATGAGAAGAAGGATGAAAAGAAGGACGAGAACAAGGACTCCGCAAAAGTGGAGAAGAAAGTGGAGAAACTGAAACTCGACCTTGAGAACCGTTCCGACAGGACACTCCGCCTGACAAGGCTCTCAGGAAGGATGAGGGACTGCTATCTGACTGATGACGGAAGCAAGTTATATTATATAGTAAGGTTGGAGAAATCCTTCGACCTCTGCGTGCTCGACACCAAGGAAAATTCCGTAAAAGTCGTGGAAAGGGGTGTCAGCGGATATATGCAGCCGTCAAGTGACGGGAAATACATCTATATGCTGAGCCGTACCGGGATCTCCAGAATCGAGGTCAAGTCGGGCAGCAAGAAATCGGTCTCATTCAAGGGAGAATATGACTACAGGCCGGCACAGGAAAGGGAATATATCTTCAACCACATCTGGAAACAGGTGGAGGAGAAGTTCTATGACCCGCAGATTCACGGGATTGACTGGGAAGGATACAAGAACGCATATTCAAGGTTCCTGCCTTACATCGACAATAATTTCGATTTCCAGGAGATGCTGTCCGAGATGCTCGGCGAACTGAACGGCTCACACACGGGGGCGAGATATTATCCTCTCGGCGGAGTTCCTTTCAGCACTCTGGGAGTGATTTATGACGACGGGTATTCCGGTGACGGCCTGAAAATCAAGGAAGTGCTCAAAGGCGGTGTGCTTGCGGTGGCTGACCCTGAAATCAAGGCCGGAGATATCATCACATCGGTCAACGGGACTCCTGTGAAGGCAGGGGAAAGTTGGTACGGGCTTTTCGTTGACAAGGCAGGTGAAAAGACACTCCTGACAGTAAGCAAGGGAGGCAAGAAACCAGTCGAGGTCTGGGTTGAGCCGGCCCGCTCCGACTATAATCTGCTGTATAAAAGATGGGTAAGACGCAACGAGGAGACAGTCAGAAGGCTTTCCGGAGGAAAGGTGGGCTACATCCACGTGGAAGGAATGGATTCTGACAGTTTCAGGGAGGCATATTCAAAACTTCTCGGAAAATACCGTTCCTGCGACGCGGTCATTGTTGACACAAGGCACAACGGGGGCGGATGGCTGCACGACGACCTCGCCACCCTGCTTTCAGGCAAGGCATACATCAAGTTCGAGCCGAGGGGACAGTACATCAGCACGGAGCCTTACTCGAAATGGACAAAGCCGTCCTGCGTGCTCATCGGAGAGGACAACTACTCCGACGCATCAGGATTCCCGTATGTGTACAAGACTCTCGGAATAGGAAAACTCATCGGCGCTCCTGTTCCGGGAACGATGACGGCAGTCTGGTGGGAAAGCCAGATTGACCCGACACTTGTCTTCGGAATCCCTCAGGTCGGCTCTGTGGGAATCAAGGAAGGAAGATACCTTGAGAACCTTCAGGTCGAGCCTGACATCCTCGTTTACAACGACCCTGCGTCCGTGCTCAACGGAGAGGACAGGCAGTTGGAGGCAGCCGTTGAGGAAATGCTGAGGGAGACA
>JBJEJS010000095.1:0-3550 GCA_051878235.1 Candidatus Cryptobacteroides sp. | reverse complement strand
TCAATTCCGACAAGTATCTGTGAAGATTACCGTGATCTTTAATGTCCGCATAGCACCACATAATATCACAGAGAGCCAATGCGACATCAAATGTATCCGGTGAAAGTTCTGTCAGAGCCCTGTGTTTCCTCAAAGCCCAGGTCAGCGCATCCTCATTCTTACCACTGTAGCGGGAAATATTGAATTTCAACAGGCAGGCAATGTAATAACTGCCGAATGATTTATCTTCCGGCAAAGTTTCCACTATACGCATATAGCGGTCCGCACAAAGATTCGCAAATTCATAATTATGTGCATTGATGGCATCATTTGTCAGGACACGGAATCCTTCAAGTTTGATTTTAACATCAGACGAAGATTCAAACAAGGTGAAAAGCTCGGACTGAATCCTCTCCACCGCCGAATAATCACAACTCTTCTCTGCTAGTTCTCTCTGGAGCGTAAGAACATCCGAAATCCGTTTGGGGCTGTCAATTTTCCGCGCCAGGACAGCACAGACATCCAACATCTTTTCAGCCTCGCTGAAATGAGACATCTGCAACTCACATCCGACAGCCTTCAACAGAGAGGAAATCTGATTATCAACGGATGAAGCCTGATCATAGAACTCCGCGGAAGAAAGGAAATGCTTCCGGGCCTCCTCAAAATCGTACTTGGAATAGCAGTCAGCAGCAATAAAAAAATGAGCATATCCAAGGTACAAATTATATTTTTGCACATACTCCGAACCGGCTTCGGACAAGCCATTCTCAAGCAGGGTGACTGAGTCCTGATATCTTCCTTCCTTAATTGCATCCAAAGCCGACTGGCAAATCTGGAAATCCCGGGATTGGGCAGAAATCTCACACCAGGAGAGCGCGCCCAAAAGAACAGGCACCAAAATGCGTCTAAGATTTCTCATCTTCTTCTGCGGATTTTCAGTTTTTTCTCCAATTTCCCCGCCTTATCCTGATATGGCCCTTCAAGTGCAGCAAATGAGGCTACTTCATCAGCGGCCTTGGAATATTCCCTCATTTTCAGCAATGTCTGTATTCTGGTCCACCTTAGTTCATATTGACGCAATCTTATGTAATCGAGACGATACGATTCCTGTGGAGTCAGGTTTTCCTTTTCAGACAATAAAGCGATCTCCTTTTCGGTCGAAAGCATCAGCGAATCGACAGAAGAAAGAGCCTGCCCGTAGTTCTTTGACTTCCACAATGACGCATAGATGTCACCAGAGCCTCTGGAAGTGAGGAAGTCCCTGTCCTGAAGTCCATAATAAGAATATGGCCACCATATCCCAAACATAACAAGGACACAGGCAGCAACGGAAACAGTCCACACTGCCCTCCTCAGGCGTTTGCGTGCGACAGCTTCCCTATTCCATTTTTCTATTTTAGCAATCTTCTCCTCCCTTCTCCCCAATGCGGCAGCAATCTCCCCTGTCAAGACGACATCAGCGCGAAGAAATTGGTCCTTCTCCATTTCCCCGCTGAATTTTTCCTTTTCTGCATCATCAAGCCTTCCCAAGATGTAGTCGTCAATTCTGTCATCATTAAAATCCATAACCAATCTTTGTATATATGTCAGATTTCAGTTTGTTCATACACTTGTTCTTGCTGGTCTTCACACCGTTGGCACTCACATTCTCCTTCCTTGCGAAGACTATTTCCTCCATACTCATCTTCTTGAAATAAAACATAGTAAGGATTTCGACACACCTCTTCGAAAGGGAAGAGACACATTCCTCCACGACGCGCATCCGGACTTCCCTCTCGTACGCATCAGTATTGTTCTCCGCAAATATTGCAATCGCCTTGGTGATGTCAGAGACTTTTCCAGGACCGTCGTGCCTGTTCGATTTCGCCCACAGGTTTCTTGCTATGTCATTCACAAATGTTGCCAGGCTGCACCTCATTTCAGAGCTTTCCCCCTTTTCATTCATCCGAAACACCTTGCCGTCCTCAGCAAAGATTTTTCCGTTCTGAATTTCCGTCCAGACAACAAGGAACGCATCCTGGAAAATGTCATCCGAGTCTTTAGGACCATAAAAAGACATCGTTCCGGACATCCGTTTAAATGATGAGCGGCAATGTTCATAGAACTTTCGTTCATAGGTCTCGTCCTTGTCCCGGACCTTTCTGACAAAAAATGAGTCGTCAGTTCTTTTAAAATTAAATCCCTTCATTTTCATCGGAACAAGTCCATAATCTGATACCTGCCATCACTCCCCTCCAACCTTGGATTCTGAGGAAGAGGAGAAAGCATCTGCGGCGATTCCATCAAACAAGTAACCGCATCAAGCAACTCATCATTCGACATAGAATCCAAGATGTCCCTCAACTGATACAAACACCACGTCAATTTCCCGACCTTAGGCTCCTTCATTTCCCAGTTAACCTGATAATCTTCACAAGCACTGAGAACGAGCCAATCCTCTGTGACCGCACCTGCGGAAGGACACCTGCCGGTCCCACAAGAAGGAAGTTCAAATACCTTATCCGAGCCCCTGTGGGCAGGAAGCTCCGCATCGGCATCGCCGTCCCTGGTCGAACCGCCACTGTGACAGGCATCGACCACAACAAGCAGACACCCTTTCTCCCCTATCCTCTCCCTGACCGCACTTAACAGGCCGTTGATTTCATCATCACAGAGATGTCTGCTACCGTCATCTTCACTACAATATCGGAGAAAGGCATCGTAAGGTATCCAGGACTCATCCATTCCATCCTCCGGTTCATCCCCGTCAACATCGGTCATCTGCTGCCCGTGTCCGGAAAAATGGACATACACGGCATCTCCCGGATTGCACCTTTCAGCAAGCTCCCTCATACCGGACACAATTCCTGCCTTTGTAGCGTCCTTGTCCCGTATGACAACAATATCATTGAATTTGTACTGATGCAGAATCTTGCATACGCACTCCACATCCATATTCACATTGATCCTGCCCCACGATTCATCTTTTTGCTGCCCCACCCCTATCACCAGGGCGTGCTTCTGAACAGCAAAAAGCCGGCACGGAAGCGCCAGCAAAATAAACAAAGCAGAAATAATCGCAACAGTCTGTCTCATAAAGCCACAACATCTTCTGCAAAATAACAAATTTTATGACGAAATCGCAAACAGGCCGGGCTATCTGTGCCTAAGTGCTTCAGCGGCCTGACGCAGATACATTGCAGCCTTGTCATCTGCCTCTTTTGCATACCGCATTTGTGTTTTGGCATTGCTTATGGCATTCTTCGCATAGTTCTGCTGTGTCTGCGCCTTGCTTGTTTCACCTTTTTTCAGATAATATGCAGCCTCCTTCTCATAACCTGCGGCCTTTTTAAGATAATATTCCGCCTCACGGCGGTAATTGTCCGCTTTCCTTTTATAGTATTCCGCCTCACGGGTATATCCGTCAGCTTTTTTCCGATAGTAATCGTTCTGGGCAAAAACCTGTACCACTGTCACAATGATGAAGGTCAACAATAAAATTCCACGTCTCATAATATTAAGTTTTTGTCATTCAGGTAGTGTTTCATTGAGTGTGTCCGGAGCCAGTCTCTCGGACTCTTTAGATGTG
>JBJEJS010000094.1:0-3568 GCA_051878235.1 Candidatus Cryptobacteroides sp. | reverse complement strand
ATGCCGACGGGGAGTCCGGCAGGAAAAGGTTCAGGGCCTCGCTCAACATCTCAGTCAATGCGATGACGAACACCCAGTCGGGAGGGATGTCCAAAACCTCCTCCCAGTCATTCTCCCGTCCAGGAAGTCCGTCACTCGGCTCGGAGACACTCGCGCTCAAGGCAATAACCGAGACGGGCTCAAGCAGTTACGGAATACCTGTCTCTTTCGGTGTCGGGGCCAAATTCTTCTTCGGAAGACGCTGGGCGGTCGGTGCGGGACTGAACTACACGATAATGACCCGTTCCTTCAACGGCATATATATTGACCCAGCGACTTCGTCCTCTGTCAGTCTGTCCGATGAGTTCGCGGAATCAAAGATAAGGAACAGCGTAAGTTATATAGGAATACCTATAAACGCATATTTCAGTATAATAAGGACCAATATCGTGGACTTCTATGTCTATGCGGGAGGCTCCGCCGAGAAGTGTGTGGCAAATGTGTTCAAGGTGCAGAATCCTGCCGCCACATACAAGGAGAATGTCAACGGTTTCCAGTTCTCCGTCGGCGCGGGGCTCGGTGTCGAGTTCGTTGTGGCTGACATCCTCGGAATATATGCCGACCCGAGCGTCAGGTATTACTTCAAGGACGCAAACCAGCCGAAAAGCATAAGGACGGAGAATCCTGTCTCATTCGGCTTCGAGATCGGTCTCCGCATCAGGTTGTGATTCCCCGTTACCGCCTCATTACATTCCGTGCCAATGTGTTTGCACATAGGAACTCCCTAAGTTCCTCGCAGTCCGTCCCGAGGATTGAGTTCTTGTCCCCCTGCCAGATCATCTGCCCTTCGTGTATGAAGCCGATCCTGTCCCCTATCTCAAGTATGGAGTTGATGTCGTGGGTGTTCACGACGGTGGTGATGTTGAATTCCTCGGTCAGGCCTGAAATCAACTGGTCAATCAGGATGGATGTGTAGGGGTCAAGTCCCGAGTTCGGCTCGTCACAGAAAAGGAACTGCGGATTGAGGGCTATCGCGCGGGCTATGCCGACCCTTTTCTGCATACCCCCGCTGAGTTCATTCGGATATTTGTTGTCGGAATTGGCGACATTCACCCTGTCGAGGCAGAATCTCGCCCTTTCGATTTTCTGCGCCTTTGACCAGTCGGTGAAAAAATCCATAGGGAACATCACATTCTCAAGCACGGTGGCGAAGTCGAACAGTGCGCTGCCCTGGAACAGGATTCCGATTTTCTGCCGTAAGGCCTTCTTCTGGGAGTAGTTCATCCCTAAAAGCCCCTGCTCCCCGTAGAGGATGTCGCCTGAGTCCGGCTCAAGAAGTCCTATGAGGCATTTCAGCAGCACGGTCTTTCCGGAACCGCTTTTCCCGATGATCATATTGCATTTCCCGTTCTCGTAGGTCACATTGATGTCCTTGAGAACAGGAACTCCGTCAAATCCTTTGTATAAATGTTGTACCTGTATCATACCGCGTGCGCTCAAAAATGTGTCTGTCTGGTTCAGTGTGGGTCAATAAAGCATCAACTGGGTGACTATGAGGTCCGACATCAGTATGAGGATACTGGTTATGATGATCGCCCTGGTGCTGGATGCCCCGACCCCGAGGGAGCCTCCTTTGGCGTAATATCCGTTGAATGCGGAAATGCTGGATATGAGAAAGCAGAAAAGCGACATCTTGAAACAACTGTAGAACACATAGAATCCGTTGTAGCAGAATTTTATGCCTTCGACGAACTTGGCTGTCGGGATGATGCCCGTCATTTCCACGACCGAGTAGCCTCCCACAAGTCCGAGAGCGAAACTGAGCATCATAAGCAGCGGGCTCAGGATGGTTGCCGCCACAACTTTCGGAAGCACGAGGAAGCAGGCCGAATTGACCCCCATCATATCCATCGCGTCAATCTGTTCGGTGATTCTCATACTTCCTATCTCGGACGAGATGTTTGAGCCCATCTTTCCTGCAAGAATCAGCGCTACCATTGTGGAACAGAACTCAAGGACGAGGCTCTCCCTGACCATATATCCCACATACATCTTGTCTATGAACGGGTTTTCAAGGTTGGAGGCCGTCTGGATGACGAGCACTCCGCCTATGAACACAGAGATAACCCCGACAATCAGTATCGAGGACAGGATGAGTTTGTCGGATTCCTTGACGAACTGCCTCCAGAATATCCCCCATTTCTCAGGTTTCTTGAAGACTTGCCGCAGGAACAGAAGATATTCCCCTATGGATTCAAAAAACTTCCGTATCATTATAATTTATATCTTCAGATTGCAAAGGTACAAATTTACTCTTTTTTCTGCACCCTTGTGAAATTCGCCACATTTTTCTCTTTTTTAATGTTTTTTCTGAATTCTCACCACATTTTTACCGCACAAAAATTTTTTTTGATATGTTGGTATATATAAAAGGAGCGAAGTGCATAGGCATCGAGGCAGTTCCTGTGACGGTTGAGGTGGACATCTCGTCGGGAATCGGAATACATCTGGTAGGGCTGGCTGATGCCGCTGTGAAGGAGAGCCTGCTGAGGACGATAACGGCGTTGAGGTCGGTCGGGTACAGGATTCCAGGGAGAAGGATCGTGATAAATCTTGCCCCTGCGGATATGCACAAGAAGGGGAGCGGGTATGACCTCCCGATAGCCGTCGGCATCATCGCTGCGTCAGGACAGATGGAACTCCCCCTCCTGGACAGGTTCATCGTGATGGGGGAACTGGGGCTGGACGGAAGTGTGAGGAACATTCCCGGTGCGCTCCCGATTGCGGAGATGGCGGTCCGAAGCGGTCTGGAGGGGTGCATCCTCCCGTTGGATTCCGCAATGGAGGCTTTCGGCTATGACGGGGTGTCACTCTACGGGGTAAGGACTCTGGGCGATGTGCTGAGGATTCTTTCAGGGCAGCCGTGCGCGGACCTCATTGTGCGTGAGGAGGACGCATATTGCCGTATGGATGGCGGAGGGTCAGGGGAGAGGAGGGACAATGTGATGGATTTCTCCGAGATAGTCGGTCAGGAGACTGCCAAGAGGGGACTTGAGGTAGCGGCGGCAGGAGGACATAATGTCCTCCTTATCGGCCCTCCCGGGGCCGGTAAAAGTTCGCTGTCGCGCGCGACAGCGGACATCCTGCCGCCGATGACACGCGAGGAGGCTCTTCAGACCAGCAAGATCTACTCGGTCGCAGGCAAGGGCTCCCGCTGCGGAGGTCTGATGAGGCGGCGCCCGTTCCGTTCACCTCATTACTCGGCGTCTGTGGCGGCCCTTTTAGGGGGAGGCTCCGACACGATTCTCCCTGGTGAGGTCTCCCTCGCCCATAACGGTGTCCTTTTCATCGACGAATTGTGCGAGGCCCCCAAATCGGTCATAGAAATGCTGCGCTCCCCGATGGAAGACAGGAAAGTGACCATCTCCAGACTCCGCTCCAAGATAGAATTTCCTGCCTCATTTATGCTCATAGCCGCCACAAACCCCTGCCCGTGCGGACATTACGGTGATGGCGACAAATGCACCTGCCCGCCCAACCGCCGTAACGCCTATCTTGCGAAACTGTCAGGCCCGCTTCTGGACAGGAT
>JBJEJS010000093.1:0-3593 GCA_051878235.1 Candidatus Cryptobacteroides sp. | reverse complement strand
AAAGGTAGCCCGGCTCTCGCCAGGCTACAATATGCATTTCTTCGGATGCTTACGCTACTCCAGAGCCAGTTCGAAAAGTCCTGCAGGAGCGTCGAAATAGAGGGTCCCGCTTTCAGGAGCCACCTCGAACACTCCGAGAGTCCTTCCGGAGGACTTCACGGTCCATCGGCCCGGTTTAAGGTCAGTGACAAGTATCTTGTAGGAGCCCGCCTTGCCGGATTTCTTGTCCGCCTTCACCTCAAACGAGCAGGCATCCAGAGCCTTGGAATCCCTGCTGAAAGTGACTACCCTGTCAGCGACCACTGCTCCGGCAACCGTAGCGGACTCAACCATAGCGACCGCTCCGAAATTCTTGCAGTCATTGTCCGCGACCTGAATCACATTCAGGAAATTGTCAGAGACAGATGCCTTTGAAGGGCAGACCTCAACCCTCCAGGCTCCCCTCTCGTTGGCAGGATCCGGCCTTGAGGTGGCTGCATTCGGGTAATTCGTGCCGAACACCCAGAATTCCTTTCCTTCTCCTCCGACAGCCTTGACGCTTGCCTTGCGTGGAAGAAGCACAGTGTTCTTCAGCATTCCGCTGTCACCGTTCAATGTGCGGGAAATCGTGAACTCATTCCCGCTGACTACAGGCTGTTCGATGCTGTGCATCAGCCAATATTTCCTGAATGAAGGATTGGAGGAGACAACATTGTCGTAAATCACCATAGCGGCAGGGACAGTCCCGTCATTGAGGTTCAGGAAGACGAAAGACCTGCGGACATCCTTCACCTTTGAGGTGTATGCCTTGGTTATATCCCCTTTGAGATAAGAATATTCAGGAACGGTAGGGTCAGGTCCGAAACCATGAGCAAGAGCCTCACCGACAGTGTAATCGTCGCTGAGCAACTGCTCGTATGAGCGGCAGGTCTCCCACCTGTCCCCAGGCATCCTCTGTCCGCCGTCATTCGCGGCTGTCTTTGTCTTGTCCCCTCCTCCGTAGTTCCAACATTCGAAAACCTCGTCAGGGTCATACACCAGAAGCGAGTTGTGGGCAATCGTCCTCTTGAAATAATTCTTGTTGTGAGGACTGTTGTACCCCCCTGAAGAGCCCTGATATGAGCCTGAATCGATGGCGAGAGGGCCCTTGTAGTAAATCTGGAAGGAGCCTCCGTCAAGATGCTGATGGTTGCCGTAGAAATGTTCGTTGACTTTCATCTCGGCAATCACGCTGTTCTTGTCCCAGCCAGTGCGCGCTATCATCCAACCGAAAGGAGTCCCGCAGTAACGGGTCAGAGGAAGGTCTTCCGGGGTCTTGGGCTTGAGGTCAAAATCCATCCAAAGCAGTTGCATCATAAGAAGATGCGCCTCGACGGACGGCTTGATGAAATACTCGTTCTGGATGTAAGGATCGTGATAATAGCCTGCAGCGAACATCGCAGGCATCGCGTATGAATTCGGGGACTTCCTGTTTCCGGGATTCACATCTCCCGCAGGGAGGACACCGCCGTCCGGTCTTCTGCGGTATATGAAATCATACAGGACATATTGCTGTTCAGGAGCATATACGGCACCCGCACCCATCCTGTCGAATATCCAGAGGGAAATCAGGTCGTTGATGTAACGCACTGAGACATAGCCTGAGCCCTGATGGTAGTTCCCGCCCTTGTAGGTGTAGTCACGGACCGGCACATAATCGCGGAACAGCATTGTCGCCACATAGTTGTATATTTCCGGATCCTCGTCATAGACGGCAACTCCAGCAGAAAGCAGGTCACGGAGAATGTTCCATTCTGAGCAGTGTCCCGCGACAGGCTCGGTGTTCTTCGGAGGATAGTGGCATTCCATAGTCCCGGCAATACGCTTGAATTCCGAGATATATTCCTGACGCTCCTGAGGGGTCATCTGGTCATAGCACCAGTCATATACCATCGAGCCGACCATAATCATCACCCCGCTCGCCCTGGTGCGGTCATTGCCCGTGTCGAAGTTCACCCTCTTGAGGGTGTCGAGCATTGAGGTGATTGCCTTGCGTGCCTTGTTTTTGTCTCCGTCAACAAGATAATCGAGAGCCTGCAACTGGACCTCGGAGGTGACTCCCCTCATCTGGAAATAGTAACGGAAATCACGGAGTTTCACCTCGGCTTCCTCTTCCTCAGTGCGCGGTATGGACAGTTCCCTGAGTTTGCCCAGGATCTTCTTTCCCTGAGGGGATTTCATCTTCTCCTTGAGGGCAGGAATGTCGGAAGTCCTGACATACAGGCGCGGATGCTCAATCGGAGGAAGCGGGATGTTCACCCCGTCAACTTCAGTCCAGACTGCTTTTACGGAATCTCTCTGAGCAGGCTCCACCGCAGATAGCGGCAGAAACAAAAGGGAGGCCGCAAGGGCCATCAGATATTTTCTCATTGTCATTAATTTTAGTCTATTTTCAAACCTTACAAAAATAAGATATATCCCTTTTCCCTTATCCCCCTTTTGTCCAATTTTGTTGCAATATTGTTGAATTACGGAATTAAAATATTTTCATATTCCCAACCTGACCCTGTCTTCCGGACTTTTCCTTTGCAAGACCGGCGCGGCAGGAACAAATAAATTAATCGGTCAACGCATTGACTTCCCCAATGGACAGACCGGTACATTGTGAAACGGTCTCAACCGGAAGCCCTTGTGCAAGCATATTCTTGGCGATGGCAACATTCCTTTCTCTTTCACCCTCTTTTTTCCCTTCTTCACGGCCTACTGCACGACCTTCTGCCCGGCCTTCTGCAAAGCCCCTGTCGTGGTCTATCTTCATACGATACAACAAGTCACGTTCATTTTTCATAGTTGAAATGTATTCGTTGTACTTCTCTTGTTTGAATCCGGGAACCCAGCAGGCTAGCGCCAGGTCCCTGATGAAGCCGTCTTCTGTAAGTTCTTCAGGGAGTTGTTTGTATTTCCAGCCGTTCTTGAACCAGAAAAACAACTTGTCCTGCTCGCTGGTACATTCTCCCAGGCTCTTCGTGAAGCGCTTCAACTCCGCGAAGATAACAAATATTGTTGAAGGTGCAAACTCCCCGGTGCGCTCTTCAATCATACGATACCTCGCGATGATGTTCTCCCTGTCCCAGAGGGTCTCATCCTCGTGCTTGAAATTCTCGCCCAGGAAGGCGATGACATAAACAGGTCTCAAAACTTCATAAAGGTCCCCCGACACCAGTTCCTCGTGGTAGAGACCGCAGCCGTAATAGACGCATCTCTGAAAGAAAAAGTCATCCACTTTCTGCTGGACCTCGACGTTGAAAATCTCCCCCGTGTCCCCCTCGCACACCAGGTCAAGGAATGTCTTCTTGCCTCCTGCATAATCTGACTGCTGTTCCCTGTCGCGGTAACTCAGGATATCGCTGATGTGCGCATCTTCCGGCAGTATGCAGTTCAGCATCCTAATCAGCAGCTTCTTGTTCTCCCTGTCCACCAGGACCGCCTTGAAGCCCGAATCCTGCATCATATTCACATACCCCTCACGCCTTTTACTGGCTTCATAAAGTTTTTCAAATGTATTTTGCATATCAATTCCGTTTTAGAATGAACTGCAAAACTATATACAAATTTTTCTGGAACGCGGCAACGGG
>JBJEJS010000092.1:0-3599 GCA_051878235.1 Candidatus Cryptobacteroides sp. | reverse complement strand
TTCCTCACCACTGAATATGCCAGGCCCGCCGATATGTCCCCAATCTCGTAACCTTCCCTGAGAGCCTGTTTCACCTTGGAATTCATAAACACGGTGCATCGTGTACCCAAGTCGCAGGGCGCTTTTGAACGGCACGCCTCGGCGGCGAATGACGCGGCATCGTGTCCTGTCGTCTTTGCGAATGTCTCAAGGAACGAGCCGCATCCGGACGAGCAGGCCTCGTTTATCTCAATCCTGTTGATAACCCCCTCCCTGACATATATGGCCTTCATATCCTGGCCTCCGATGTCGAGGATGAATGAGACTTCCGGGTCAAGGGTCCTTGCCGCGATGAAATGCGCGATTGTTTCGATTATGCCGTAATCCAGTGAGAACGCGGCCTTGATAAGGTCCTCCCCATATCCTGTCGAGCAGGCTGACACAATGTTCAGGACCGTTCCCTTGTCCTCACATTCGGCCTTTAGCCTCTCAAGGGCGGCGGTGACTGCCGTTACCGGATCCCCTCCGTTCGGGGCATAATGACGGAACAGGACATTCCTGTCCTTGTCTATCACCACCACCTTTGTGGTGGTCGAGCCGGAGTCTATGCCGAGCCATCCTTCCGCATATCCCTCCTGCAGTCCAACAGTCTCCGATGTCCCCGTGCAGACCCTGTCCAGCCAACGGCTGTGGTCCTCCTCATCCGTGAACAACGGCGGCAGGCTTCCTTCTGTCCTTCCGCCTGAAAGTTTTTCCTTTACGGCTGAAATGATTTCAGACATTTTCCGTGTCCCCTCCTGCCTGTGCCCGACGGCAGTCCCCAATGCAGGCATCAGTTCCCCGTCTTCAGGCATGACCATATCCGATTCTTCGAGTTTCAGATAATCGGCATATCCCTTTCTGAGGGCGGGAATGAACGTGAGCGGTCCTCCGCAGAACAGCACCGGAGGCCTGATTGACGCACCGTGGGCGAGGGTGACGACGGTCTGGATTACCACCGCCCTGAAGATTGATGCGGCAATGTCCTCTTTCGGAATTCCCTTCGCGACGAGATTCTGGACATCGGTCTTGCTGAACACCCCGCATCGTGAGGCTATGGGGTAGGTCCGTGTGGATTTCTCCGCCAGGCTGCCAAGTTCATTGACATCCTCCGACAATATCATCGCCATCTGGTCGATGAACGCTCCTGTGCCGCCTGCGCAGTTCCCGTTCATACGAAGGTCTTCGGCCTCTCCCTTTGCGTTGAAGAACACCACCTTGGCATCCTCTCCGCCGATGTCGATCAGGGTGGAGACCTCAAGCCCCTTGTGCCTTATGGCCTTGGTCGCCGCCACCACCTCCTGGACGAAAGGAAATCCGCATTTTTCTGCGACACCCATCCCGATTGACCCGGTCACACCGATTGAGACGGGAGAGTCTCCCGTCCTTTCATAAATCCCGTCCAACACCTCCAGAAGAGTCTCCCTTATTTTTGCGTTATGTCTTTGGTATGTCTTAAATATTTGACAATCAGCCATATCCAAGACAACGCATTTTATTGTCGTCGAACCTATATCAATACCTATCCTGTACATAAACAAATATTACCTTAGTGTCTGACACCTATGTCAAACGCAAAGGTAAAACAAATTGTCATAATGACAAACAATCCTGATAAAATCGAAACGGTCCGCATTCACTGCGGACCGTTTCCGGTTAGTTAGTAGTGTGTGTATCCCAAAACGGATAATTAATTATTGTGGTCAGTAGAATTTTGGAATGATTCCAAAATTGTTGTTTATCGTCTTGTAATGCTTAAAGAATGAAAGTATTCTTTGGGTTTGCATTACAGTTTGCAAATATAAACAACTTTTTCATAAATCCAAATCATTTGACAAAAGATTTGGCCTTAATTTTTTTGTCCGCTCGATTGCCTGCTCGTCCTGCCACTCCCTTATCAACTTCGGATTCCCGCTCAGAAGCACCTCAGGGACACTCCAACCGTTGAATTCCGCAGGTCTGGTGTAAATCGGAGGGGAGAGCAGCCCGTCCTGAAAACAGTCGCTCAATGCGGAGGTCTCATCGGTCAGCGCTCCGGGAATCAGCCTGACAATCGCATCCGCCACTATGGCTGCGGGAATCTCCCCGCCGCTCAGCACATAGTCTCCGACTGAAATCTCCCTTGTGATGAGGTGTTCCCTTATGCGGTTGTCGATTCCTTTGTAATGCCCGCAAAGGATGATTATATTTTCTTTGAGCGACAGTTCGTTTGCCGCAGCCTGGCTGAAATTCTCGCCGTCGGGAGACATATATATTATTTCATCATATTCCCTTTCCGCCTTCAGTTCCTCAATCATCCTGAAGACAGGCTCAACCATCAGCACCATCCCCGCGTCCCCGCCGTAACTGTAGTCGTCGACCTGCTGACGCGGGCCTTTCCCATATTTCCTTAAATTGTGGACCTTTATCTCAACGAGTCCCTTTTTTATCGCCCTGCCCACTATGGAATGGCTCAAAGGGCTCTCCAACAACTCCGGTACGACTGTAATTATGTCAATTCTCATCTCCAATTATGTTTTACAGCGGCAAAATTAGCATTATTTGATTAAAAAATCATATATTTGCAGGCTGTAAAACGAGTGTGAGTATTTAGACATTTAATTTATGAGTGAAGAAATTATCACTGAAGTCTCTGAAATCGCCAATGAGCCTGAGGTGGCCGAGGTTTCCAATGAACCCGAAACAGTGGAGGTTCCCAATGAATCTGAAGTGTCCGAAGTTTCCGCCGGACCTGAAGTGACCGCCGCTTCCGACGGGGAGTCTGAGGCGGACGGGAATGCAGAGTCTTCTGAAACTGAAGAAGTTCAGGAGCCTCAGGAAGTTCAGGAGGAATCCTCCGAGGCCCCGGAAGTCAATTATGCCGACAAGCCTTTGGCTGCGCTTGTCGGGCTTTTTGAGGAATTCTCAAAGAACGGGGACAGGATGAGGATGTTCAAGGAGGCTGAGTCGATCAAGTCCGCTTTCTACAGGAAACTGCTGAAGGAGAAGTCCGAGGTGGAGGAATCCGCGCTTGAGGCGTTGAACGAGTTGGAGAACGGCTTCAGGACTGTATATAATGAATATAAGAAGGAGCGCGCGCAGTACAATTCCGCCCTTGAGAAGGAAAGGGAGGAGAACCTTGCCGCCAAGGAGGCTGTGATTGAGGACCTCAAGGCCCTTCTGGAGAAACAGGAGGATGTGGATGCCACTTTCCCTGCCTTCCGTGAGATACAGAAGCGTTGGCGGGAGATCGGACCGGTCCCTCAGCAGAGTTTCAGGAACTTGAACGACACATATCAGCTTTATGTGGAGCAGTTCTATGATATGGTGAAGATCAACAGGGAACTCCGTGACCTCGACTTCAAGAAGAACCTTGAGGCGAAGGAGGCTTTCTGTGCCGCCGCCGAGAAACTTGCGGAGAACGAGAGTGTGGTCGCTGCGTTCAATGAGCTCCAGAAACTCCACGAGCAGTGGAAGGAACTCGGACCTGTGGCAAAGGAGTACCGTGAGGACATCTGGAACCGCTTCAAGGCTGCGACACTCGTCATAAACAAGAGGTATCAGGCATATTTCGAGGAGCAGAAGGAGCAGCAGTTGGCCAA
>JBJEJS010000091.1:0-3608 GCA_051878235.1 Candidatus Cryptobacteroides sp. | reverse complement strand
AAAGAATATATTTTCGTCCTGTAAATATACGCCGTCCTTACGGAAATATACCATTTTCGGGAATATTTTCACCTTTCAGGCGGACAGGACGGCTTGCGGGATTGGCTTATTCCATATATCTTTGTGGACAGCAAGCATTGATCTTGTGTAAAACTACAACCATTATAACACATTATGAAATTCAGAAATCTTCTACAGGTTGGCGCAGCCGCAATTGCCGTGCTTTCCTCCTGCAGCCGTGAGCCGTCCGTCCTGACGGTCACACCTTATCCAAACGATGTCACAATAAAATGCGGGACTTTCAATGCCGCAGGTGCGGACTTCACGATTGACCCCGCGCTTGACTGCGGCGCGAAAGACATTGCCGGCAGTTTCGCAGCCCGTCTGAGCGCCATCTCAGGCAAAGAGAGCAAGGTGGCGGAGGGGACATCCGGGACAGGCTTCACATTCGTCCTTGACACGGAACTTGCGCCAGAAGCCTACTCTTTGGACATTGACAAGAACAGGGTCTGCGTGCGGGCAGGCTCGACAAACGGGGTCAGGTACGCCGTCCAGACCCTCAGGCAGATGCTCCCTGTGGAGATTTTCGGGGACACACCCGCTCCTGAGGCAGAATGGGCACTTCCGTGCTGCACCGTGAATGATACCCCTCGCTTCGGTTACAGGGGCCTTCACCTCGATGTCTCAAGGCATTTCTTCAGTCTCGACGAAGTGAAGAGATACCTCGACATTATGGAGGTCTATAAGATGAACACCCTCCACTGGCACCTGACCGACGACCAGGGATGGAGGGTCGAAATCAGGAAATATCCGCGCCTTACCGAAATCGGCTCCGTCAGGAAAGGCACTATGATAAGGAAAGAGTGGACGAACTATGACGGAATCCCTTACGGAGGCTACTACACCCAGGATGAAATCAGGGAGATTGTCAGATATGCCGAGGGGAAGGGCATCACCGTCATCCCTGAGATTGACCTCCCGGGACATATGCTCGCAGCCCTCACGGCCTATCCGGAACTCGGCTGCACAGGCGGTCCTTACGAGGTCTGGCAGCGTTGGGGAGTCTCAGAGGATGTGCTCTGCGCAGGAAACGAGAAGACTTTCACGTTCCTTGAGAATGTGCTTGACGAAATCCTTGAACTTTTCCCTTCTGAATACATCCACATCGGCGGTGACGAATGTCCTAAGGTGAGATGGGAGAAATGTCCGAAATGCCAGGCCAGAATCAGGGAACTCGGCCTGAAGGGCGACGGACAGTTCAATGCCGAACACTATCTCCAGAGTTATGTGACGGCACGCATCGAGAAATACCTCAACGACAAGGGCCGCCAGATAATCGGTTGGGACGAGATTCTTGAGGGAGAACTTTCCCCGAATGCCACAGTGATGTCCTGGAGGGGCAGCGAGGGCGGAATCGCGGCGGCAAAGGCAGGACACGATGCCATTATGACCCCGAACAGCCATTTCTACTTCGACTACTACCAGTCAAATGACACGGAGAACGAGCCTCTCGCAATCGGCGGCTATCTGCCTGTCGAAAAAGTCTATTCCTACGAGCCTTTCACGGAGGATATGGACGACAACGCCCGCTCTCACATCAAGGGTGTGCAAGCAAACCTCTGGACGGAGTATATCGCCACACCTGAACATCTGGAATATATGCTTCTCCCGCGCGCCGCCGCTTTGAGCGAGGTGCAGTGGACAAACGCCTCCGACAAGGACGAGGCGCGTTTCCTCTCCCTCCTCCCGAGGATGGCAAGAATCTATGAGATAATGGGATACAACTACGCGAAGACCGTCTTCGAGGTCAGCGGGGATGTCAAGGTCAATGAAAGCAGGAATTGCGTGGAGGTCACCCTTACTACGGTTGACAATGCACCTGTCCACTACACGCTTGACGGAAGCGAGCCTGACGGGAATTCACCTGTCTGCAAAGGCGTGATAGGAATCAGGCAGGCGTGCACCCTCAAGGCCGCCGCGATAAGGGAGAACGGGCGCACACGCACCCTCACCCTCGTATTCAATGAGAACAAGGCTTTAGGAAGACCCGTGACCCTCAACACAGAGCCTATGCCGAAATACAAATACGGCGCACCCTCATCGCTGACCGACGGGATCATAGGAGTGTTCACCTACACATCAGGACAATGGGCAGGATGGTATGCCACTCCCGTTGACTTGACTATCGAGATGGACGGCAAGACCCCTTATTCAAAGGTGAGCCTTGAGGCTCTGGTCCTCAAGGGGGACTATATCTTCAATCCGCTTGACCTTGCCGTCGAGGTGTCTGACGACAACAGGGAGTTCACCGAAGCCGCAAGGGCAGAATTTCCTGTGGAGGGGCCTGAGGACAGGGACGGCATCAAGGAATACACCGTCGAGTTCCCCCAGACCTCGGCAAAGTATCTCCGCGTGACTTCCAGGACACTGGAGGCCCTGCCTGACTGGCACGGGGGCAGAGGCAGCAGGGGCTTCACCTTCATCAGCGAGGTCGTTGTCCGTTAGGGCTCCTGTTCCATTACCGCTTCAATATGCCCGGCTTGTGACCGGGCATTTTTTTATTCCCGACCCTGTTTTTCCGTCGTTCCCCTCAGATGCCCAATTATGTTTTTTCGTTATTCCCAATTTAGATTTCCGTTCCCCACTCAGATGCCCGATCAGGTCGGGCATGACGAGAAACGGCATTCCAGATTAAGATTTTCGTTATTTCCGATTAAATTTTTTCGTCATTCCCGGCTTGACCGGGAATCTAAACCCACAAAAAAGCCCGGCTCACAACAGAGCCGGGCTTTCGTAAACATTTATACCACTAATACTTGACGCTGATGGAAGCGACCAGATTGTCAAGACAGACATATTTAGGGAAGCCCTCCTTGCTTGACTCAATGCTGAAATCCACAGCATCAATATTCCCCAATTTCGTCAAAGGCATCTGCTGCCAAGTAGTGTTGACGCTGTCAGGAGCGGCACCACCGTTCTGCGGAATCCTGAAATCGGCAAGAAGCCACTCGGCTTTCCCCGTCTCGTTCCCTCCAAGATAACCGGTCACGACAAGTTTCAGATAGTCCCCCTCAGAGAATTTGAAACGGGAGTCGTCGGACAGGATGCTGGAGACCACATAAGAAGTGTTCCTGATATAGCAGAACTGCGGAGAGCAGGTGCCATAGTCAGACTCGGTGAAGGTCAACTGGCGTTCAGGCTTTTCAGGAGTGTCATAAAAGAGGGCGAATGTGTTGTTCTCCCCGCTGCCGGCATATATGCTGAACGGACTGACGGACAGGTTGATTGACGAATCCTTCTTCATCGACATCGCAAATCCGCCCATAAAATCGCCATCGCTGCTCCTTGAACCGGAATAAAGCAGATATGACCCGCTCTGGAAATCCCCTGTCACATAAACGCTGTCAACGAAATAGTTGGCGGCATCGGCATATTCGAAATTGGAAATTGTGGCAAAGGAACTCTCGTAATAGGATCCTTTGAAACAGGATGCCGCCATCACGGCAAGCGCAGCAAGAACAAATATCTTTTTCATTTCAATAATTTTTCTCAATTGCACAAAGATACTGATTTTTCACAAATATCCGCATAAGGTCAGTCCATCTGCA
>JBJEJS010000090.1:0-3615 GCA_051878235.1 Candidatus Cryptobacteroides sp. | reverse complement strand
GGCCCTCTCGATGAATTCCCCCTCCGCACGGCTTCCGATTGCCTTCTCCCATCCCTTGAACAGGTTGGTTATCTCAGGCAGGTATCTCTCCATATTCTCACGGATTGCCTCCGCCGTCCAGGCGAATATCCCCGAGTTCCAGAAGAACTCCCCGCTGTCCACGAACACCTTTGCGAGAGTCTTGTCAGGCTTCTCGGTGAAAGTCTTGACCTTCATCGCCCCGGTGCCGTTGCAGGCGTTTCTCCCTCCTGTCACCTGAATGTAGCCGTAGTTGCTGTCAGGCCTTGTCGGGCGTACCCCCACAGCCACGAGCACCCTGTTCTGCCTTGCATAGTCCAGCGCGCCGAGCATCGTCTCCTGAAAGCCGTCCCCGTTCTCAATCACCTGGTCGGTGGGGGAGACCACAGTCACCGCCTCAGGATTACGCTTGAGCAGGGTATAGGTCGCGTATGCTATGCAGGGGGCGGTGTTCCTTCCGTAAGGCTCGATGAGCAGGTTCTGTGCGGAAAGTTCAGGAAGTTCCTGAAGGATTTTCTCTTTGTATCTTGCTGTCGTGACGACAATGATGTTCTCAGGAAGGATGAACTTTGCAAACCTCTCGTAAGTGCTTCTGATGAAGGTCTTTTCCGTGCCGTGGATTTTGAGGAACTGTTTCGGGCTTTCGGCGCGGCTCAAAGGCCAGAACCGAGTTCCTGAGCCTCCCGCCATTATTATGCAATATTGATTACTGTCCATATATAGTGTCATTACTGGTTTACAATTGCCTGAGTCCTGACCTTCCCGTCAGACGAAGGCGGGTATGAATGCGTCGGGGTAGTATTCGGTATATGTGCCCTCCGCACTGATAATCACCGACACTATGTCGAAATGACATTCCGCATCGGCATACCCGTTCCTGGCCTTCCATCCCTGTGCCGCCTGAATTATCCGCCTCTGTTTTGCAGGGTTAACGCAGTCCTGCGGGGCTGCCTGCACAGGCGGGCGGCGGGTCTTCACCTCAACAAAATGTATTCCAATCCTGTCTATGGTGATGATGTCTATTTCAAAGTGCCCTCTCCTCCAGTTCCTCCCGATGACGGTATGTCCCTCTCCCATCAGAAACTCACAGGCAATGTCCTCGCCCATTCTTCCCACTTTCGTGTTCCCGCTCCTGGTCCGTGCGCCTGCCATATCTTTCCCTTCCCCCATCTTCTCCGCCGTTATCCGTCATTTGATATATATCCCATATCTGATATATACCGTATCTCCTATATACCTTATGTCATATATTCATATATAATCATATATCTTTTTATAACATATATACCTTATATATAATATATACCATATATCCTTTATATCCGTCAGTCGAAGTCGACGATGGTGACTCCCGTGCCGCCGTACTGTATGTGCTCGTCACGGACGGACGCGACCCCTGGAGTCGTCCTGAGGAACTTCTGAATCTCCTCACGCAATGCCCCCGTGCCTTTCCCGTGGATAATCCTGACGCTGCCGACATTCAGCATTATCGCGTCGTCCACATATCTCATCACCTTTTCAATCGCGTCGTTCACCCTCTCGCCACGCACATCCAACTCAACAGAGAAATCCAGTTTGCGCCTTGTGAGCGACTGGTCCACCTTGATTGCGGAAGTGTTGCGGGAAGCCTCCCTGACGCTGTCCCGATACTCGTTGGAGGTGATGCGCTCCACCTTGTCGTGCGACATCTTGCTGCTGATGTTCCCGATGTTTATCACCACAGCCTTCGGGGAAAGTTTCACGACCTCTCCCACGAGCCCGTTGCTCTTGACCCTGACCTTCTCGCCGACCTGCAGAGGCGCGTTACGGAACGCCTCAATCCTCCTCTTCTCCTCCAACTCCTCAAGGGCCTCCTTCTCCTGCCTTTCGGAAGCGCGTTTTGCCCTGCGCTCGTTCTGCCGTGCCTTCCTCTGGTCTATCTGCTTGATTTTACGCTCGATGTAATCCTCCCTCTCCTGCTGCTCCCTCGCTTTCCTTGTGCTCAGCGCGGACACGAACTCCTGGAGTTCCCTCCTCGCCTCGTTTGTGCTCTCCTTCTCGGCATTGGCCTGTTTGATTGTCCTGATGGTGTTCTCCACCTGGCGGTTGGCGTCCTGGACAATCTTCTCGGCCTCCTCCTTCGCCTTGTCGAGGATTTCCTTCTTCTTGCTCTTTATCTCGAGAAGTTCCTTCTGGTATTTGTCGGTTATGCTTTCCAGGGTCCTGTCCGTGTTCCTGATCCTTTCCAGTTTCTCGTCCAGGGCCTTCCTGTTCCTCGCTATCTTGCGCAGATTCCTCTCTATGTCCACGAACTGCTCCCCCGCACGGTTTTCCGCATCCTTGACAATCTCCTCAGGAAGCCCCATCTTCCGGGCCAGTTCGAATGCGAATGAATTGCCGGGCAGACCTGTCTCAAGTTTGAAAAGCGGTGCTATGTTCTTGACATCGAACATCATCGCCCCGTTGATTACCCCTGTCTGCCCTGAGGCATACATCTTCAGGTTGGTGTAGTGCGTGGTGATGACCCCGTAGGTCCCCCTTGTGTCGAATTCCTTGAGCAGGGCCTCCGCAATCGCCCCTCCTGCCGCCGGCTCTGTCCCAGACCCGAACTCGTCAATCAGAATCAGGGTTTTGGAATCGGCGTGGCGCAGCATCTCCTTCATATCCGCGAGGAAGGAACTGTAGGTGCTCAGGTCGTTGTCGATTGACTGGTCGTCGCCTATGCTGACCATTATCCTGTCAAAGACAGGCAGTTCGGAAGACTCCGAGGTAGGAATCAGCATTCCCCACTGGAACATATACTGAAGCAGCCCCACAGTCTTGAGGCATACGGACTTTCCTCCGGCATTCGGTCCTGAGATGAGCAGGATGTGCTTGTTCCTGTCCAGGGTGACCGTGATGGGGACAATCTCCTTCTTCTCTTTCTTGAGGGCCTTCTCCAGAAGCGGATGGCGTGCCTTCCTGAGGTTGAGTTCCCCGTTGTCAGAGATGACAGGCATCCCCGCGATGATGTCCAGGGCCACCTGCGCCTTTGCCATCAGGAAGTCGATTTCTCCGAGGTATATCGCGGAATTCTCTATGTCAGGAAGATACGGCCTTATGAAGTCGCTGAATGCCACGAGAATCCTGAGGATTTCCCTGCCCTCTGCGAATTTGAGTTCCTTGATGCGGTTGTCCAGTTCGACGATCTCAGCGGGCTCGATGAAGGCGGTCTTTCCTGAGGCGGACTCGTCGTAGATGAATCCCTGGACCTTCTTCTTGTTCGCCGCCGAGACGGGGATCAGCATCTTTCCGTCCCTCACCGAAACTGTCGCGTCGCTGTCCACGAGCCCCTCCTCCTGTGCCCTGCGCAGGATCGCTCCTATCCTCCGTGATATCGTCCCCTCGGTCTCCCTGAGCGATTTCCTTATGTCGTAAAGTTCGTCGGAAGCGGTGTCCTTGACATCCCCGAAGCGGTCGAGGATGGAGTCTATGCGGTGCTGCACCTCAGGGAAGTTCATCACAGGGGAGGACATCTTCTTCAGATTGGGATATACGCCCTCCTTGATGTCGTGGAAAAACTTTATCACCCTTGAAAGGGTGTCGAGCATAGTCTTGAGTTTCCGCAGGGAGATCAGG
>JBJEJS010000089.1:0-3627 GCA_051878235.1 Candidatus Cryptobacteroides sp. | reverse complement strand
CTCCGCTCGCGGGAGCGAAAGAGATGATAGAGGTTGACGGAGAGATTGTCGGCACCGCCCCTGTCTGTTTCGAGGTCCTCCCTGAGCGTCTCAATGTTCTTCAGGCAAGATAATTTACGGTATATATGATATTCCCTGCGGACCCTATGACGGGTCCGCGTCGATTGTGATATGTCCTTGGTATCTCTCCGCTTCCTCAAAAATGATGACGGCATCCCTCACAAGGCGTTTGCTGTTTGAGAGATTCTTGTCTTTTGGAAACGCTATCCTCAGGACATATTTATCATTGTCTTGATAATCAAGGGTATATGGACCTTTCACGGAGAATCCGCCCTGCAGGCGGCATATCTTTTCCTTCAGCCTGTCCGCCATTTCCGAGGCACGGTCGGGATTGCTGTCGCTGACGGTTATGTCCACAAGACGGACATATGGCGGATATCCGAACTCCTGCCTTTCCGCCAGCAGTTCCGAATACAGGGCCTCCTGTGCCTGGGGCGTGTCGGACTGCGGACAGGACAACATCCTGAACACGGGATGTTCCGGCTGGGCGGTCTGGATGACGAAAATGCCCCTGCTGTCCCTCCTCGCGCACCTTCCCCTAAGTTGGCTGAGCACCTGGAACGCCTTCTCGTCGGAGCGGAAGCCGCCGTTTCCCGCAAGCGAGTCCGCGTGGATGGCGGCCACAAGCCTCACATTGCTGAAATCGAAGCCTTTTGTGATGATCTGGGTACCCACGATTATGTCAATCTCTCCTTTTGAGAACTGTTTAAGGACTTCCGTGCTGAACTTTGCGCTCTGTGCCGTGTCCCCGTCAAGTCTGGCGATTCTTGCCTGAGGGAAGACCTCCCGCATTTCCTCCTCAATCTTCTGCGTTCCTGAGCCAATGCCTTTCAGTACGCCCCCGCAGAGACTGCACACAATATCCCCGTTTTCCGAGATTGCCGCCTTTTTCGAGAAACCGCATCTGTGGCAGCACAGGGAAGCCTTGTCCTTGTGGTGGCTGAGCACCCCTCCGCAGACAGGGCACTTTGGGATGTCGCCGCAACTTTCGCATTGAAGGACAGGGGAGTAGGACCTTCTTGCCCTGACTATCAGGGCCTGTCCCCCTGAATCCAGGACAGTCTGCAGCCTTTCAATAAGTTTCAGGGACAGGTCCCCCCTCATACCTCTTTTCCGCCTTTCCGCCTTGGTGTCCACGACAAGCACATCCGTGCCTCCTCCGCTGTGGTATCTTTCGTTGAGGGAGACCTGGACATATTTCCCGCAGAGGCAGTTGTACATCGATTCCAGAGAAGGTGTCGCCGAGCCCAAAAGGATGTCGCACCTTTCTACCGCAGTCCCCGCAAGAATGAATGCCGCATCCCTGCCGTTGTATCTCGGGGCAGGCGCGTCCTGCTTGTAGGAACTGTCGTGTTCCTCGTCAACTATGACAAGCCCGAGATTCCTGTGTGGCATAAACAGGGCTGACCTTGTGCCGAGGACTATGTAATTGCCTTCAAGGACCTTGCCCGTCGCGGCGGAGCGTCTTGCGGGAGTCTGCCCCGAATGGTAAACAGCAAGCCTGTCCCCGAAAGCCTCCCCGAGCCTCTGCTCCAACTGTCTTGTCAGGGCGATCTCCGGGACGAGGTAGAGGACATTCTTCCCCTTGGCGAGGACCTTGGATGCAAGGGATATGTAGATTCCGGTCTTTCCCGACCCTGTCACTCCGTTAAGCAGCACCGGCTTGTGCCTTGAGAATGCTTCCTCAATCTTCTCCTTGGCCTCCCTCTGTGCGGGAGTGAGGGGCATCCCCCCGTTTCCCGGTCCTTGTGCCGTCTGTTTCCTGTTTCTGGCCTTTGCCGGAAGTCTGCCCCCTGTTTGCGGTGATGACGCTTTCAGGGCAGGGAGCGCGGCCTTCAGGACCTCTCCGCCTGTGCACATATAGTATTCGGCGAGGGATTTCCAGAACCGTAACAGACTCTTGTCAACCCTTCCTTCATCTTTAAGCCACTCTTTGACCTGATGAATCTTTGAAGGCGCTGTCTGCGGCTCCACATCTGTCTCGCTCACAATTCCCTCAATCTCTTTTCCCGACACTTCGACAGTCACCCTGTCACCGATGGAAAGCCCTTCCTCCTCGGTCCAATAACAAAGTTCCCACTCAAGTTTGAGCGGGAGCAAAACCAGAATATATCTCATTTTTCCCATCAGCGGACAAAGATAGGAAATTGTGCCGTTATATGGAGCGGATGTTGAAAACTTGAAAAGTAAAACATATATTTGCCGAAAGGGCATATATGAATTAAGGAAATATATATGATTCACGATGACAGGAAAGATATGACCATCAGGCCGGCGGAGCCCGCCGATGCCGGGTCCGTTGCCCGTCTTCTGGTCCTTGCGTGGCCTGTGGACGCGTTTCTTGATATGGACGGCGACCTTACGGAAGAAGACCTTCTTGACACGGTCACCTGCCTTGCCGGAAGGACGGGGAATCTCTATGGCTATGACAATGTGATTGTGGCCTGTATGGAGAATCCGGACGGCACTTCATCCGTAGTGGGGGCAATCTGCGGATATGACGGGACCCTGTTCCTTGAATTGAGGAAGGCGGTCGCACAGGAAATCGGAAAGCGTTTCCCTAAGGCTGTCGAGGGGCTTGAGTCGTGGCCTTGCGAGGCTTCGGAGGATGAGTTCTATCTGGATTCTGTCGGTGTCCTGCCAGAATGCAGGGGAATGGGAATCGCCTCGTCATTGTTCGCCGCGATGCTCCTCAGGGCAAAAGAACAGGGGCATCAGGCCGCAGGGCTTCTTGTGGATGAGGAAAAACCGCAGGCTGAGAGGCTTTACCTGAGGCTGGGCTTCGCTTTTGACGGTTTCAAGGACTTTTTCGGGCACAGGATGAAGCACCTTGTCTATTCATTCGGGTCTGCTGCCGATGCCTCCCGCTCCGCCTCCGAAGCAAGCCTCCTGCGGTAAGCCTCCATCCTTTTACGGTACGCCTCCTGCCTTGCCCTTGCTTTTGCCGCCTCGCGGGCCTTCATCATCTCGAATTTGTTTTCCAGATAGTTGTCTGCCATAAAAAATAATTTTTATATATTCCGAAAAATATCATATATTTCGCAAAAATACAGTTTTACCAATTAAACTCAAAAACGCTATGAAATTCAACAAAAGAATCTATTGCCGCATTTTCAGGGTGATTGCCCTCTCGGTTGCGGTCTGCTTTTCAGCCTCCTATGCGTCGGTTGAGGTTTCCGCACAGAATAAGTCCTCTGTCCAGACAGGTCAGTTTGAGGATTGGAACGGCATTGACTATATAAACATCAGGAAATCATTTGATTTCGATGATTATACCAAGATCTGCATAATGCCTTTTGATGTCAGTTCGGTCGTGCTTCCGGACCCGTCTGACAACACCTATCAGCCTATGGTGGATGTTCTGGGCCGTCTTCAGGAATATGCCGCAGAGTACCTGAGGAAGCCTCTCAAGAAGGCCCCTGTCACCATCTCTGCCGCAACCACGCTTCTGCCGGCACCAAAGACATTGGTCTTCAATATGAAGATAGACGAGTTCGACCCGGGCAACAGGGCTCTCAGGGCTTGGGTAGGCTTCGGCGCAGGAAGGGCGGCCGTCCAGATTTCCGG
>JBJEJS010000088.1:0-3665 GCA_051878235.1 Candidatus Cryptobacteroides sp. | reverse complement strand
ATCCCGTTGTCCGCAGTCACTATCACCACAGTCCCGTCGAGAAGCCCCCGTTCTTCAAGCAGAGACAGCATCCTGCCCAGATGCATGTCAAAATGCTCTATCTCGTAGGCATAATCCAGCATATCGTTGCGGACCTGTTCGCAGTCAGGCCAGAACGGAGGGACTTTGTCAATCATATCCGTGCTTTTCCCTCCTTTTGCCACACCGCTGCCATAGTCATAATTCCTGTGCGGCTCCTTGCAGCCGAACCAGAAACACCATTGCCCCCCTTCAGGGACATCATCGAGGAAGTCCTTGAAATTAGCGGAATAGTCATTCTTGTTGATTCCTCCCGTCGGTCTGTTGTCGAGAGTCCTCGAATTGTACGGACGACCCGTCAGCAGGCGCGGCTTGCCGTCCTTCATCCCCGGATTGCCGGGGGCCCATCCCTTGCAGGTATAGCCCACAAGATAGCCGTTCTCCTCAAGAGCCTCCGTGAAGACTTTCTCCTCAGGAGGGAAATTGCAGATATGGTTTGCCGCCTCCCCGAGTTGCCAGGAATACCTGCCTGTCAGCAGGCAGGCCCGCGACGGGGCGGATTTGGCGTTTGGAGTGTAGCAATTGGTGTAAAGGATTCCCCTGGAGGCGACACTGTCAAATGCCGGAGTGCTTACCCAGGAGCACCCCATAGCGCCCCAATGTTCGAATGTGGCATCATCTGCCACACATATCAGGAAATTCGGTCTTGTCCCATAGGAGGATACGGTCAACAGAAGCGACGCTCCGGAAAGTGCTATCTTGCCTGTTCTCATAATTTTGTGTTTTTCGGGCCGTGTCTTGGCTGAACAAATTTCTTAAAACACAATTTATTTTACAAATCCTTTCGGGGAAATATAGGGCTCCGACATTCCCGTAAAGGCTTATAAAGAATTGTGCCACACCCCATTATGGGCGGGCACAATTTTTTCTCCCTTTGATGTAATCAAGAATTTGAATCCTGCCGTCTTATGGGGCATCAGTCTAAGGCAAACCTCCTGATGACAGCGTGCGCCTCATCATTCTGGGAGAGGACATTCGGTTTGAAACGGGATGCGTCCTGCCTGGTCTGCTCAAGGATGTACTGTTTGAACTTTCCGAAGGAATTGCTCTCAAGACGGTGGGTGACAGGATCGTGGAGACGGAAACTGTCGCGTTTTGCCTTGTATTCGATATTCGCTTTCTTGATGTTCCTGTCAACAAGGGCGGTGAATTCCTCTGCACGGGTCTTGTCCACTTTGCCGTCCTCGAACTCATAATAGAAGTCATAGCGGCTTTCGGCAAGGTTGGCATATCCCGTGAAATAATTGAGTTTCAGCCCTGTGGCTTCGGATGCCTCATTGACGGCATTGATGAACTGGCCCTCGTAAAGTTTTTCTCCCGTGATGGTGACAATGCCGTTCACCTTCTGTACCATATGGATGCGCGGAGTGTTCCCGAAAGGGGATGCGGCCTGGACAATGTCATTCATATTGTAGCGGTACAGACCGCTGAAGGTGGTCACGAAAGGACAGTACTGCCTGCCCTCCTCAAGTTCGTCGAGCTGGTAGAATCTTGCGTCGGGGTCATCGAACTCCTCAGCCTTCTTGAACTCATAATAGTGGAAGTGAGGGAAGAGGGTGGTCTCGATGCTGTCGTCCAGCACAAGCCCTGCACGGCATTCAGATGAGAAATATGCGAATTCCTGATGAAGCATCCCGTCAGGGAAACATCCCTCCAGTTTGTCGAGATAGATTCTGGTGTTACCGCATTTCCAGGTCGTGAGGAGTTGGAGGTTTGGCCAGAAATGCTTAGGAAGCACCTGGCCGTGACGGGCCTTCAGTTCACGGAGTTCCTCCGCACGCTCAGGATTCGGCTTGAGATAAGGGGCGCAGGCCTCCCTGATGTCCTGAGGGACATCGACCTTGTCCGTGATTGTCCCGTTCTCGATGTCCTTCACATATTCGTCAAACCAGTAATCCACATTCTTCTGCATCTCGACCATAGTCGAAGGATTGGCGGTCACAACAAGGGTGGTGTTGCGCTCAATTCCCATACGCATAATGACATAGTTCCTGGCGGTGTAATCCTCAATATTGAACACCTCCGAAGGGGAGACATAGAGTTTCTTCACAAAGCCGGGGCAGTTCTTCTGCGTGAATCCCGAAACCGAGCCGTAGATGGTCCCGTCCGGGGTATAGCCCTCTATCTGCTTGCCCACAATGGACACGATATATCCCTGATAGGACTTAGGCCTGTTCTTGATGAAGTTGAACAGCCAGACCTTGTTCATCTTTCCATAGATATTGGTCAGGTATGCCTCCGAAATAGGAATCCATTTCGGCTCGCCTGTCGAGCCGGAAGTCGTCGCATACAGCACAGGCTTCCCCTGGAAAAGCACATCAGTCTGTCCTTCCTTCATCCTGTTGACATACGGGCGGAAGTCCTCATATTCCGAAGGGCTCACACATTCCTGATAGCGCCTGAACAACTCGTCGGAAGTCTCCGCCTCAAGTATGTAACTGAAGCGGTGCTCCTTCCCGTAAACGGTATCCTTTCCGTAATTGAGGATGTCCCTGAGGCATTTCTCCTGTGATTTCCGTGGATTGCGGCTGGCTTTCTTGAGTTTGAGATACTGGATTCCTCCCGCTGTGCCAAGGAGGAAATTCGGCACGAAAGCCGAATGCTTGTCCTTATTTACTTTCATTTATTTAGGTTTTAGTGGGGACAAATTTAATAATATTTAGGAATATTACCATACCCCGGCAAAGAATGGAGGCATAAGGGCGCAACTACCTCAAACGCCCGATGAGTTCATCACCGAGGGCGGTCTTTCTTTTGATGTGGTCCAGAGTCTCGAGGACAAACGGATTGGAGTCGAACTGGCAGCCTCTGACCTCCATAAAATCACGGTTCTTCTGCAAAGTGTCGCCGTCCGCGCCGAAACCGGTCATCGCGGACAGGGAGAACTCCTTCTTGGCATCCTCATAGACAAGGCGGTCAAGGCCGGTCACAGAAGTCTTCCATATCTCAACAAGCCTGATGACATCCTCCCTGGTGATTTTCCCAAGGTCAACATCATAGAAGGATTCTATCATATCGTGCGCCCAGGTCCACTCGAAATCATAGTAATGGGAGTGCATATTGACGAAACGGCCGTGTATCTCAGACATAGAGGTGATGCGTCCCGACTCGATGTCATCCAGAAGCCTCTCCACCTCGGCCTTAGGGGCAATCATACCGCTGACATCTATCCAGTCCCCCCTGCCCTCGCTGAAATCCGGGCGGAGCCTCTCACGGACAGACTCGTCAGTCGCCGGATTCAGGTCCTCAAGCCTCTTTATCAATGAGTTGCCGAGGAACTTGTTGATTGCCATCTCATAATAGGATATGCCTTTCTTCAGGGCTGAATTCTTGATTTTCGCGCTTTGGAAAGAATATGTGTCGGAAATCTCGCCTGAGACCCTCATCATATCCTTCAGGATTCCTATGCCCCTCACCATCTTGCCTATCGTGAACGGGCTGAGAAGGTTGTAATTGATGCAGTCAAGCCTGTCAGAGTCCGTGCGGGCGTCCCTCTTGGGCCATTTCTTCGCGTCCCTTATAGTCCCGACACTCTTGAGGTTCACCCCGGGAACGATGTATGAGGTGCTCTGCTGCTCGATGAGATA
>JBJEJS010000087.1:0-3684 GCA_051878235.1 Candidatus Cryptobacteroides sp. | reverse complement strand
TGAAACTCGGCTCGCTCCGCCTGAGGAACAATTACGGAATCAACATCACAAGGGTCAACAGGGCGGGAATCGACCTTTTCGCGGCACCGGGTCTTCGGCTTCAACTCGGCGACAAACTGACTGTCGTGGGGGAGACCAGGGCTATTGACAATGTCGCCACAATCCTCGGAAATAGGGAGAAGCAACTTAACACGCCGAACTTGTTCGCCATCTTCCTCGGTCTTGCAATCGGTCTTGTGGTGGGATCCGTCCCTCTGATGATTCCCGGGATGAGTATGCCGATAAAACTGGGGATTGCCGGAGGTCCGATCATAGTCGGCATCCTTTTCGGCGCATTCGGCCCGAGATTCCATCTGTCAATCTACACCACCCGCAGCGCAAACCTGATGCTCAGGCAGTTGGGGCTTGTCATCTATCTTGCTGGCCTGGGGCTTGGAGCGGGAGAGAGATTTTTTGAGACCATTTTCAGGACGGAGGGGCTTGTCTGGCTCGGAATAAGTTTTGCGCTTGCCGTCGTGCCCGTGCTCCTTGTGGGATTCATAGCGTCGAAATGGCTCAAAACGGATTACGCTGACAATGTCGGGATGCTGTGCGGAAGTATGGCAAACCCAATCGCCCTGAATTATGCCAACACCACGACCGATTCCGACGAGCCTGCTGTGGCATACGCGACGGTATATCCTTTCTCCATCTTCCTTAGGGTAATCTCAATTCAACTGATTATCCTTCTCTTCTCCTGACGGCAGGGTTTCCCTTCCCTCTCCGTCCTACCCGACTTCCCATCCTAACTATCCTCTCCATTTCCGTCATGCCTTTTCTTCGCATTCCCGTCCTGCCCGACCAACCTTCTTCGTCATGCCCGACCTGATCGGGCATCTGTCTGCAATGAGATTCCCGGTCAAACCGGGAATGACGAGAAGCCAAGCCGGGAATGACGAGAAGAAACGTCGGGAATGACGAGAAGCCAACCAATGACGAGGATCCAGCCGTACACCATTCAGGACCTGCGCCTGACAGTAAGAAAGGCAAGAGCGAAGTATGCCGCAATCAGGAGAGTGTGCACCCCGAATTTCGCAAGGAACGGTCCTGAAAGCACAGAGACAGCCTCATCCTTGAAAAAGACGGAGTCAATGCCGAGGGAACATCCGTAAATTCCAAGCATCAGGGCAATCAGCAGCACGATCCTGCCCCAACGGTAAGGTATCGGATAATATTTCTGTCCAAGGACGGCGCAGACAATGAACATCACAAGGTAACTGGCAAGGTGGGCGAAAGCCGCTGCCCAATAGGAATATGTAGGCATAAACAGCACATTCACAATGACCGTCACCACAAGTCCGCTCAAGGTTATGTATATTGCCATCGATGTCTTTCCGGACAGTTTGTACCACATCGAGACATTGAACTGCATCCCGAGCAGGATGTATGACATCAGCATTATCGGAACAACCCCGACCCCGCAGCGGAAGTCCTTGCCCAGAATGAGTGAGATGACATCGATGTAGAGAATCACACCGAGAAAAATCAGTCCGCAGAAAGCGGTGAAATATTCCATCACCTTGGCGTACAGTTCTTTGGAGTTCTTTTCGGCAGCCCTCTGGAAGAAGAAAGGCTCGGCGGCGAAACGGAACATCTGGATGAAAAGCGACATTATCACGGACAGTTTCACGGCCGCCTGGTAGATTCCGAGGCTTGACCTCCACGCCTCTGCGCTGTGGTCGAAAAACCTGAACAGAATCCTGTCAAGGAAATCGTTCACAACCCCGGGCAGTCCTGCAATCATCAGCGGGATGGAATATGCCATCATCTCCTTCAGAAGTTTCCCGTTGAATTTGAATGACATACGCAGAAGGGTCGGCAGCAGGAGAAGCCCGCAGACGATGCAACTGACGAAGATGGCAAAAATAACATAACTGAAATCAGGCGAAGGCGACACGAATCTCAAGAGCCAGCAGTCGGAGCCTCCGAGCGATGTGACATCCCTTCCGAGGGATGAGGCAAGTGACGCGCAGTATCCCGCGAAAGGGAAGAACAGCAGGATGTTGACAACCGTCTCCGTGATGATTTTCACGGTCTTGAGGACAGCGAATTTCAGGGCCTTGTGCTCCTGCCTCAATTTGGCGAACAGGATGGCGGTTATGCTGTCGATGCAGAGAATCCCTCCGACATACATTATGCAGTTCTCATATCCCCCGTATCCGAGCCCTCCCGCAATCGGCCCGCTGAAGGCGATGAGGATGGCGAGGACGGCGAAACTCAGTCCGGAAACCGCGCTCAGGGCGTTTGTGAAGACGGAATCCGAATCCGTTCCCGCCCTGCTCGCAAACTTGAAGCATCCTGTTTCAAGTCCCATTGTCAGGACGACCTGCAGCACGGCTATGTATGCCATAAACTCCGTGACCACACCATAACTTGCCGTCGTCAGAAGCCTGGTGTAGAACGGGACAAAAAGAAAATTTATTATCCTGGCGAGTATGGTGCTCAAGCCGTAGATCGCCGTTTCGGAGGCGAGTTGTCTGATAGGATTTGCCATAGGGATGCAAAATTAAGAAACAGTTTTGATTTTTCTGCTTACTGCCGTAATAATATATATTTTTCCTATTTTTGTGGTCCGTAATATTCATATATATTAAGGTATATATATAATTCTGTATATACGGTATATATATTATAAATAGGGGTAAATTTTATATATAACAGAAATAAATATGAAAAACATTGTCTCATATCTCATTATGTCAGCATTGCTGACGATGGCTGCGGTTTCGTGCAAATGCTCCGGAAACGCCGGTGACGGCGACGGGAGCGAAGAAGCGGCGACAAAGGCGGACAGCACTGCAACAATCGACAGCCTCGTGGCGGCGGACAGCGCAAAAACAGATTCAACTATGACTTTCAATCCAGCGGAACTTCCCGAGGAGCCGATGTTCGACATCGTGACCAATCTCGGAACAATCAGGGTGAAACTCTATGCAGGAACACCCAAGCATCGCGCGAATTTCATCTCCCTCGCGCAGGAAAATTTCTTTGACGGAATCATTTTCCACCGTGTGATCAACGGATTTATGATCCAGGGCGGAGACCCGCTCACGAAGGATCCGTCAAATGCAGACCTTTACGGAACAGGCGGGCCGGGCTATACTGTCCCTGCGGAGTTTGTTCCTGAATACCGCCACAAAAAAGGTGCGCTCGCTGCGGCGAGGAAAGGGGATATGGCGAATCCAAAGAAGGCTTCTTCCGGCTCGCAGTTCTATCTCGTACAGGATGAGTATGCCTGCAGCCAACTTGACGGGCAATACACCGTTTTCGGGGAGACTGTCGAGGGACTTGATGTGATTGACAAAATCGCAGCCGTCCCGACAGACAGGCGCGACCGCCCGATGACAGATGTCGTCATCCTTTCTGTGAAGCCGGTCCTTTAGGAATATGAAAAGCGATAAAAAGGACAAAAGAATGTACCTGAAGCACATTTTCCGACCTGTAGAAACTTTTTTTGGCACAGAGATTGCAATATTTTCTGTCGAATAGTTTTTTCATAGGTTAAGTTTTAGGTTAGAATTGCGGATGCCCTGCGTTGTGAAATGCGGGGCATCTATCTTTTTGACCCCATCCCGTCTCATCCGGGCTCAGCGGTATAATGGACATTTTCGGTTGGTGAAATGCCATTTAACAAGGTGATACATT
>JBJEJS010000086.1:0-3688 GCA_051878235.1 Candidatus Cryptobacteroides sp. | reverse complement strand
GCTTCAGGAACTGGGGGATGGCCCCTTCCGACAACCAGTATGTCTGGCCTGCGTCAAGGCACACCTGGGCGATGAACGAGGTCCAGAAGTTCTTCATCGAGCAGACCCGTCTGGGAATCCCTGTGGATTTCACAAATGAGGGCATAAGGGGCATCGAGAGCCTCAAATCCACCAACTTCCCTACCCAGTTGGGACTGGGGCACACCTGGGACAGGGACCTGATACGCAAGGTCGGGGCTGTGACAGGGACCGAGGCAAAGGCTTTGGGTTACACCAATGTGTATTCACCGATTCTGGATGTGGCGCGTGACCAGCGTTGGGGCAGGTTTGAAGAGTCCTACGGGGAGTCGCCTTATCTTGTGGCGGAACTCGGCATCCAGATGGCAAGGGGTATCCAGGAGGACGGAGGCGTGGCCGCCACAGCGAAGCATTTCCTCGCGTACAGCGCGAACAAGGGGGCACGCGAGGGGCTTGCGAGGACTGACCCCCAGATTTCCCCGAGAGAGGTGGAGATGATTCACGCCTATCCGTTCAGGAGGGTGATTCAGGAGGCCTCCCTGATGGGCATAATGTGCGCCTACAATGACTATGACGGCATTCCGATTGAGGGCAGTTCCTACTGGCTTACCGAAAGGCTCAGGGGAGAGATGGGCTTCAGGGGATATGTGGTTTCGGACAGCGATGCTGTGGAATACCTCTACTCGAAGCACGACACGGCGGCAGATATGAAAGAGGCTGTCCTCCAGAGCGTGGAGGCGGGGCTGAATGTCAGATGCACCTTCCGTTCACCTGATTCCTATGTGCTCCCGCTGCGCGAACTGGTTGAGGAGGGGGCGGTTTCCGCCGCGACGCTTGACAGCAGGGTGAGGGACATCCTGAGGGTCAAGTTTGAATTGGGGCTTTTCGACTCGCCATATATAGAAGACCTTGCGCAAAGCGACCTCATAGTCGGCTCGAAGGAGAATCAGGAACTTGCGCTGAGGGCCGCCAGAGAGTCCATCGTGCTTCTGAAGAACGAGGGAGGGCTTCTCCCGCTTGAGAGGGGCAAGGTCAGAAGCATAGCGGTCTGCGGTCCGAATGCCGCCGAGGAGTCTTTCGCAAAGACCCATTACGGGCCTCTTGATGCAGATGTCGTTTCAGTTCTGGAGGGACTTCAGGAGGGCAGCGGAGCGGAAATACTCTACGCCAAAGGCTGCGACCTTGTTGATGCCTGGTGGCCTGAATCGGAGATAATGGAATTCCCTCTGACGGAGCAGGAGCAGGCTATGATCGACGAGGCTGTCGCAAACGCCCTCAAGGCGGATGTCTCCGTGGTGGTGCTCGGAGGGGGCATAAGGACCTGCGGAGAGAACAAGTCCCGCACAAGCATCGGCCTTCCGGGACGGCAGGAGACTCTTCTCAAGGCGGTCTGCGCCACAGGCAAGCCTGTGATCCTCATTCTGATAAACGGGCGGTCCCTGTCCGTGAACTGGGCCGACGCGAATGTCCCGTCGATTCTTGAGGCCTGGTATCCGGGGTCCTACGGCGGACAGGCTCTCACGGAAATAATCTTCGGGGACTGCAACCCTTCGGGGAAACTCACCTGCACATTCCCACGGACAGTCGGGCAGATTCCGTTCAATTTCCCCTGCAAGCCTAACTCACAGATCGGAGGGGACAACAAACCGGGTCCTGACGGCGGGCAGAGCCGCATAAACACCGCACTCTACAATTTCGGGCACGGATTGAGTTACACTACATTCGGATATTCGGACCTTGAGGTCACATCCTCCTGGGAGACCTCCCCGGGACATCCTGTCAAGGTTTCCCTGACGGTGAGGAACACAGGGGAACGGGAGGGCGACGAGATTGTCCAGATCTACATCAGGGACATCCTCAGCAGCGTCACCACCTACGAGAAACGCCTTGTCGGATTCGAGAGGGTGCATCTCGCCCCCGGGGAAAGCCGGCGGGTCAATTTCGAGATACGCAGGGACGCATTCGAACTCATTGACCGCAATTTCCAACGGACAATCGAGCACGGGGACTTCAGGATAATGGCAGGGGCTTCCTCCGACGACATCCGCCTCGAAAGCATCGTGACCTACTGACGTGATTATGGAATATCTGTCACAAGAGCGCCACGACCAGATTGCCGCAGAACTCGACAATCTGATAAATGTCGAATATCCCCGAATAAGGGATGAACTTTCCGAAGCCAGGGCCCAGGGGGATCTGAGCGAGAATTTTGAATACCGAGCCGCAAGAAGGGCCCAGGCAAAGACCATCAGCCGGATCCGTTTCCTCCAGAATGTCCTCCTCCACTCAAGGGTGATTGACAGGAACGCGCTGCCGAAAGACCGCATTTCCCTGCTCAGCACCGTGGAGTTCACGAATCTTGCCACAAACGCAAGAATGAAGTTCACCATCGTGAGCCATCACGAGATGAGCCTTGAGCAGGGCAAACTATCCTGCAAGTCCCCTATCGGCATAGCCCTGATGGGACGGAAGGCAGGAGAGACGGTGACTGTCCAGGCTCCTGCCGGAGATTTCCAGATCCGTATCGACAAGGTCACTTGCGGACAGGAATGACCTTCCTGAGAATCCTTGTGACAGCCTGCGCCTGTAGGGTCATCCCGTAGTCATTGGGATGGACCCCCTCAACCATACTGTCATTGTCCCAGCCTATTTCCTCTCGGGTCAGATAATACAGGTTCCCCACCTTCTTCCTCAACCTTTTGTACAAGGCTTCCTGCCTGTCATTCAATTGGTTGGCATATAGCCTGCCGTGATTTGTGAAATCATTGGCATAGCCGCTGTGCTCCACCAGAAGAATCGGGCAGGAGTGGTTTGCCCGGAGGAGACTGATGCCCTCCTCAAGACGGGACTCAAAATCATCCCCGACATTTATGTTCGGCAGGCAGTCGATGACATAAGCGGCGGCATCGATCTCATTGAGAAGAGCGAACATCTCAAGTTCCATCCTGCCGTTCCCCGAGAATCCGAGATTCACCACAGGACAATCCAGACGCCGTCCCACAATGCTTGTCCAGGCCATCCCGGGACGGCTTGCACAGGCTCCTTGGGCGATGCTTGTGCCATAGATTACCACAGGCGCGGCATCCTCCACAGGAAGGAACTCAAAGGCACAATCCTCATCGACAGTCAGTTCAAGATTCTTGACGGTGTTGTACAAAGGCAGATACAGGCGGTAGGTATATATGTCCGTCTCCCTTTCATAATCAAGCCTCTCATAATTGTAGAACACTTCCGTACCCTTCCCCTGGCTGAACGACGGACGGAATTTCGGAGCGCACCAATGCTCCTCCCCTCTGCTGTCATAGGCGAACAGATCCACCCCTGACACCCCTGTGGCAGGCATATGGAACATCTGCATACGGTCTTCCAGGACGCACCGCACCTCAAGCCTGGAGGTGTTGCTCCTGAACACAACGCTCAACCCCGAGGAATTGCGGCCGAGATTCCAGACATCCTCACGCACCTTCCCTTTGGCATATTCCGGAAGCCTCACATATCCGCCCCTCAACTCAGTCCACCCCGTCCCGTGAATCTCAGCCCCGTCTTTCAAAGGGTCGATCCGTCTTCCCTGCCCGTACAGGGCGAAAGGCGCAGCGAGAAGCAGCGCCGTCACAAAAACAAGAATATTCCGTCTCATAAATATGGCATATCTCATATTATGGTATATATA
>JBJEJS010000085.1:0-3694 GCA_051878235.1 Candidatus Cryptobacteroides sp. | reverse complement strand
CAAGGCAAACGCCGTCGGGGAGGTCACCCCGTAGTTGGTGTGCCCGTCCTTGTTGTGCCAGTAGATTCCTGAATGATTGTCCGAGGTGATGTCAGAGTATTTTGTGTGGACATTGCCGTCCATATAGACAAGGGGATAGCCTTCGTCTATGTTCGTCCCGCAATTGCTGCAGTCTGCATAAACGGCATACGAATCAATGAAATATTTCTTGTCTGATGAATTCTTTCCCGGCTTGTAGAGGTTGCCGACCATATTGATGCCTTCACCCTTGCCGGCTCCGTAGCCTTCCCCTCCGTAGGAACTGTTGCTGCCCCAGTTGTAGACGATGTTGTTGCGGTAGTCGATTACGCCGCGGTTCGGTACGGTATTGTGGTCCTCGTAGATGTGGGGGTGATCAAACCTCGGGTTGCGGCTGTCGTGGTGGGCCAGGAGGTTGTGGTGGAAACTTGCATTGCTTCCTCCCCAGATGCCGCCGTAGCCGTGGTTGCCTTTGGAGTGGACGCTGCTGCGCATACTCTCGGCAATGAAACACCACTGCATCGTGAAGTTGGAGTTGGCGTAGAAGGATGCGCATTCGTCTATGCACCAGCTCATTGAGCAGTGGTCGACGATGATGTTTTTCCTGTAACGTCCCCAGATTGCATCGTCACTGTCACTCAGCCCGCTGCCCTCGTCCCCGAGGCGGAAACGGATGAAGCGGATGATGACATTGTCCGCATTGATTTTGGTGAAGCGGCCTTTGATGCAGATTCCGTCGCCTGGAGCCGTCTGGCCGGCTATGGTGAGGTCGCCGTTCTTGATTTCAAGAGGGGAGTTGAGGGTGATTGTCCCGGCGACGTCAAAGACGATTGTCCTTGCCCCCTTCTGGGAGACAGCCCATCTGAGGGAACCCTCAGTGCTGAGGTCCTCAAGCGTGGTGACGTGATAGACAACGCCCCCCCCGTCCTCCGGTCGTGAACATTCCGCCGCCTTCTGCGCCCGGGAAGGCCCTCACAAAGTCATCCTCATCTTCGGCTGCGGGCATCTTCATCGCCTGATAGACATCCGTAATCGGGACTGGAGTCTCCACGGGGTCGTCCTCGTCTCCGTCCGTGTCTCCCGAGGCGAGTGTGGATGCCTCAAGGATTGCGGAATATGTGGAACTCTTCCCTCCGTTGACCGCCTTTACAGAGAAATTGTATGTTGTCCCGCTTTCAAGGCCACTGACGGTCACTTTCGCTTCGGGGCACACTCCGTTCTGCGCAAGGGTCATCCCCTTGAGCAGTTTCCAGCCGTACTCCAGGGCATTTTCCGCAGGAGTCCAGCTGAAGGTGAGGCTGTTTTCAGTTCTTTCAACGACTGTCACCTCCCGGGGTGTCTCCGGGAGGGTGCTTGCTGAGTCATCCGCCTCAAGGTTCCCGCCGGCGCATCCTGAAATGAGGCAGAATGTTCCGATCAGGGCTGTTTGAAAAGTTTTGTTCATTTGTTCCTTCTTTCCATTTCAAGAGAAGCCCAGATGAAAGGACCTATGCCTTTCGGGTCGTTCTCGCATTTTTTCTCGTTGATGTAGTAGTCATAGTCTCCGCTGCGGTTTTCCTTTCCTCCCAGTCCGGCAACGGAGCAGCATTCCGTCAGGCTGATGGTCCCGTCCGGATTCTCGCGGATGAATGTCTTGATGAATTTGCCGTAGAGGTCTGTTGCCCAGTCTTCAAGCTCAGGGTCAATCCAGCCCTTGCGGATGCCTTTGAGGGCAGCGTAGATGAACATCGCGGAACAGGTTGACTCCACATAGTTCCCCTCGCGCCCAGGGCAGTCAAGGACCTGGAACCACATTCCTGTCTCAGGGTCCTGATATTCAGGGAGGACCTTGTAAATCCTGTTCAGAAGCCCGGTCAGTTTCGCCCTGCCTTGAGTCTCTTCAGGAATCCACTCCAGAACATCCACAAGCGCCATACAGTACCATCCCAAGGCGCGTCCCCAGGCGTGTTTTGACTGACCGTTCTCAGGGTCGGACCAGAACATCTCCCGAGACTCGTCCCAAGCGTGGCGGAACAGTTTCGTCTGCGGGTCATAGCAATGGCGCGCGACGACCGCGAAGTGATTAATGATGTCACGGTATATGCTGTCCCTCTGCTCCTGCGGAGTGTACCTTGCGGTATATTCGGCATAGAAAGGCTGTGCCATATAAAGACCGTCCAGCCACATCTGCCAAGGATAGGTCTGCTTGTGCCAGAAGCCTCCTTCCGAGGTGCGCGGATGTTCGTCCAACTGGCTGCGGAGCCTCTCGATTGCCTTGCGGTATTTCTCCTTTCCTGTCTTGTCATAAAGTTGGAAAAGGGTACGCCCTGGACAGATATGGTCGGTGTTGTAGTTCTCTTTCTTGTATGTGATGATGTTCCCGCAGGAGTCAATCATCCTGTCATACCAATCGTCAACATATCTGAAGATTTCCTCATCCCCGCCAGCCTCGTAAACATCGAGGAACGCCTTCAGTTCAAGCCCTGTGGTGTAGTTCCATTTCAGTTTGCCTTCTCTCCCGTCAAGGTAGGTCCCGTCAGGGCAGCGGCTCATCTCTGACTTGACCATACGTTCCGACATAGTCTCGGAACAACTTGTCAGACAAAGGAATATGGATAAAGCAAATATAATCTTTCTCATTTGGAAAACAGTTATTTGTTCTCAAACGGATTCCATACGATCCCGTCGTTGCTCTGATACATCACCTTCTCGAAAGTGTAGTCCTGCAACTGTTTCTCTTTCAGTTGATATGACCATTTCACCCTTTCCTTGGCGGTTGCCGCCCCGGGACCGTAGTTCCCGTATTCGGCGTAATATGAGTTCTTTTCCGTGTCAGGCTTTCCGGGCTTGTCCCAATTGTGCCAGCCCTCCTTGAGGATATGGCTTCCGAGTTCGCACTGGATGAAGACTGTCTTGGCGTATGCCCCCCAAGGTCTTCCGAGATAGCATTTTGTCACTCCCTCGTCTGCGGTCAGGCGGCAGTTGTGGAAGACATAGCCGTATTTCTGCCCCTGAAAGGTCGAGGCGGCCGTCACATAACTGTTCTTCTTTGAATGTATTGTGCAGTTCTCAAAATAGCAGATGCTCGGACCGAAGATAAAGTCGGTAGTTCCCTCGATGTAGCAGTCAAGATAGTAATTGCGCTTGATTCCCCCGTCCTTGCCGTAGCGTCCGTATGTGTAGAGGGTGTCCTGGTTGCCGATCAGACGGCAGTTGTGGATGAAGATGAAGTCCCCGTCCGTGAACAGGGCGACTGCCTGTGCGATGTCCTTGCCCTCTCCCGCGCTGTTCTCGACCGTGAGATTCTCAAGGGTCACATAACTGGAATGGATGTACATAGTCGCGCTTCCGGATGTACCGACGAGCCCGTCGATGTTCTTCCTCGGGTCGTTTTCATCCTTGGCTGTATCCGCCCAGGCCTGTTTCGCATATTTCCCGAAAGTGATGATTGTGTTTTCCGCACCGTCTCCGCTGATGTGCAGGCGGAACTTGTTGTGCGGGATGGTCACCATCTCGTTATATGTGCCCGCCTTGATGTGGATTCTGGTGATGATGGTGTGGCTGTAGTCAGGAGCGGCGTTTATTGCCTCCTGTACAGTGGTGAAATCCCCGCTGCCGTCCTGGGCGACGAGGATATGGTATTCCTGTGCCGAAGCCCCGCAGAAAAGGAGCAGGGCGGCCACAGTCGGGATTATTT
>JBJEJS010000084.1:0-3707 GCA_051878235.1 Candidatus Cryptobacteroides sp. | reverse complement strand
AGATGTCATCGGTATCATAGTTGCCGACACTCAGGAAGATGTTCCTTTCTACAGGAATATGGGCACCTATCAGATCAGGCCGCGCAGCCTCTCCGACATCTCTATTGCCGAATCCGAGGCGGAAGGGTTCACAACCACTGTTGCGGAATGGTACTTCCCGAACGGAACATCCGAGTACACAATAGCGGAGGGAACATCCGGAAAACTGATGGCAGGCATAGGAGAAGGCTATGTTCAGACTTCATCGGACATTGCTCCGGCTCAGTTCAATACATTCTATCAAACAACTTCCGAATCCGACATTTCCGGAGGCTACAGGGGATTCCGTTTCCTGACAAGCAAATCAGGTCCGGGCTGGTGGGCTGCGGACGAAGCCTCCCGCCAGAGCATCACCATAGGGTTCTCAGCCAAGAATGTCACAGCTCTCTCGCATCCTGTCCTGATCTTCACATCCGCCACAGGTGAGATGAAGACGACCAATACGGGTCAGGTCCCTCTGAACTGGAATGTCTATTGCCAGGTTGGAAGCGGAGAGAAACAGTTGATTGACAAAATTGAAATCAGGCCGCTTCCACCTTCAAACAATTACACGACTCTCAAACTTGCCGGAGGACTTGGAGAATACTGCATCGATCTCCCTGACTCAATCGCAGGACAGGAGGATGTGACCATCACTCTTGTGGCGGCAAGCAGCGAGGCAATTGACTGGACTACAGGAGAATTCACGGCAACCGCCGCGACAGGTGTGGCGCAACGCTTCCTGTTCGGGTCCATTGCAGTCAAATACAACAAATGACAAAGGATATGAGACAACCGATATTCAAAACTTTTATTTCCCTTTCCATAGCGGCGGCCCTCTGCGGCTGCTCTATGGATGACGGGGACCGTTTCGACTTCATCGAACTCGGCATCACCGACAAACTTGTCGAGATTCCGCCGAGGGCGGTCTGGTCGGACGGGAAGATGACGGACTCCCTGTGCAGATATGTGACGGTATATTCCAACAAGGAATGTGTCCTTGCATACGACGACGGTGAGGTCGGCTGGATGAAGATGACGGACGGCGTCAGAAACACGGCATTGAGGCAGATGGTCTTCAAAGGCGACTGCACCTTCAAGGTGGAATGTTCCCAGAATGATGATTATGTGAGGGCCGTGAAACTTGTGGTGCGGACTTCGGACAATATGAGGACGGACACCATAGTTGTCCGTCAGGAGGGGAAGAGATACCCGCAGATAACCCCTGCATCAGGAACTCTCATCCTGAAGGGAAGTGCGGACGGTAAGGAGTCCATTGCCCTGGAGACCAACATTGACGATATTGAGAATATTTCCGTCAATGTGAAATATCCGCAGGATGAAGGTGCTTCCTGGGTAAGGAATGTCACGGTGACCAGGGATGAGGTCACCGTCGAGTCGTCCGCCAATCCGTCGGCAACCTCCCTCCGTTTCGCGACCGTGACATTGAGTTATACCGACGGGGAGGGCACGGAATATCCGAAGGACCTGTACCTGATCCAGAGGACATCCTCGGACGGACTGGGCGAGCCTAAGTCCTTTGCCGATGTCCGTGCCGTAGGCATCGCAGGCAAGGATGTGGAAATCGCCGACAACATACTCGTGGAAGGATATGTGGTAAGTTCCCTTGAGAGCGGGAATGTCGGTGAGATTGTCAAGACATCCTCCGAGGCGGCCGATTATGAGTCATATAAGAATAATGTATATTTCGAGAGCCTTGACGGGCAATATGGTTTTCTCCTGAAGACAGCCACGGTGTCCGACAATATATTCAGCCGCTACGACAGGGTCACCCTCCTTCTCCGCGGAGCGTCCATCCGTAAGGAGACAGAGCCGGAAAGGTATGTCATCTCAGGCATAACCACAGCCAATGTCATCGCGCAGAATGCCTCCAGAAAGGGAGATGTCCCTGTGAAGGAAAAATTCGTGGGCGAACTTACCGATGAGGACATATACACTTATGTCACATTGAAGGACTGCGAGTTTGGAGTGCGCAAAGGCCCTCTTACCCCGGTGAACGAGGGCTACACGCTTGGAAAGAACAAGGGACATCTTGTAAGTTATCCGAGAATAGTGCGCGATTCACAGGGCGGCAGCATATATATGTACACCAACACAACCTGCCCGTACCGCCGAAACGGCGTGAGGCTTCCTTACGGCTCCGGCACGCTTTCAGGCGTTGTGGTGTATGAACTTTATCCGGGATATGTCTATGGGGACGGGGCTACGGACGACCTGAGCGGCAACATCGGCCGTTACCAGATCCGCCACCAGTCATACGATGACATCGCGTTCGACAAGGAGTCGGGCTTCTCCAGCACTCTTGTGGAATACTGCTACACCTCCGGCTTCAAGACCGACGGCAAGGTCTATTATTTCGAGCCTACCGACGGCGGAAGCAACGGACGCTTCTACCACTCGACAGGTATCAAGCCTGTGAAACCTCTGTCCACCTTCAACTATATAGGCTGGGTGGGCACATCCACAGGCCTTGCCCCGTTCAAGAATCATATCGGCTTCGATTCCTCCCTTGCCGAGCCTCTCGGATATACCTTTGCCTCAGGAATCACTTTCGATTATACCAATACGAATGCCGACGGGGCAGGAAAGGTCGGTATGGTGGGCTCAACCGAGATAATGGACGGATGGCGCTGCACATCGTGGTGGGATGACGCCAATGACCTGCCGTACTATTGGGTGATAGAACTGTCGACTGCGGGCATATCCGCTTCTCATCTCTCTGTCATTTTCACCGCTTACGGCGGGGAGACGGGGGCTGTTGCCAAGAGCCCGTATTACTGGAAGATACAGTGGTCGCAGACAGGTGAGGGCACAGATTGGAAAGATGTGGCGGAATATGTAGTGCCGGACGGAGTCGTGAACGGGACATACAAGGAATGGCAACTGCCTGCGATGAAACAGTACGACTTCCCGCTTCCGCTGGACCTGCTTGGAAAGGACAAGGTCTATATCCGTCTTGTTCCTGCAAACAAGATAACTAACAGCGTGTATTTCAATGAAGGCGTGCTCGCAGACGGCAAGGATGCTTCCAATGCTCTGGACTATTTTGCAATACGCTACAATTAAACAGATTACGACGATGAACAGGACAATATTGATTTTTGCGGCGGCTATGCTTGCCCTCTCCTGCACAGAGGTGGCCGAACCGGAAAGGACACAGCGGTCCGACCTTCCCCAAAAGGAGGAGTCTGCCGTGATAAAGGTGATGTCAAGCAATCTGCGGCATAAGAGTACCGATGTGGGCGATGACAGGTGGGAGGCAAGGAAGTTTGCCTGGATATCTATGCTGAGCGCCAACCAGCCTGACATAGCGGGCCTGCAGGAACTCGCCACCGAAGGACAGTATGAGGACCTTGAGGTCATAACCGAATATGACCGCTTCAAGATAATGCCCGGGGACTACACGGGTGAAGACACGGAGGTCACCCTTAGGGGCGCGCAGTATGACGGCAGCGTTATGGTGATGTGGAAAAAGAGCCGTTTCGACCTTCTCGACAAGGGCTATTTCTGGTTGGGGGAGAAGCCTTTTGAGCCTCACGACTATCCTTTCGGCGCGACGGACCAGCATTGCCGTGCCTGTGTCTGGGTGAAACTGCTGCACAAGGCGACAGGTGTCGTCTGCTATGCCTTCAACACGCATTATCCTTTCGACCCTGAGGACAAGGCTT
>JBJEJS010000083.1:0-3708 GCA_051878235.1 Candidatus Cryptobacteroides sp. | reverse complement strand
ACTCAATGCCACGTCGACCTTATATTGATCTTTTCTATCCAATAGTTGCTGATCTCTCGCTTCGCAGGGCCGCCATCCTTATGGGACCGAGACGTGTCGGAAAGACAGTGATGATTTATCATTGTATCAAACGTTTAATAGATAGTGGCGTTGATGCCCGGAGAATCATCTATATGTCAATAGATACACCGATATACAGCAATGTCTCTCTTGATGATTTATTTTTGTATGCACGGATGTCTCTTCATGAAGAAGATGTGGACGGGTTCTTTGTGTTTTATGATGAAATCCAGTATTTGAAAGATTGGGAGGTACATCTCAAGTCTATGGTTGATACATACCGCAAAACCAAATTCGTTGCATCCGGTTCTGCTGCAGCTGCATTGAAGATGAAGAGCAACGAAAGTGGTGCTGGGCGATTCACAGATTTTATTCTCCCGCCGTTGACTTTCTTCGAATTCCTCAAACTTCAGCAAAGGGATGGGAATGTCATAGAAGTCAAGGCCCCTTCAATCTGTCCATACGGTACGCTCGATATTGACAAACTGAACGAAGATTTTTTTGAGTACATAAACTATGGGGGATATCCCGAAGTTGTTTTTTCGGAAAAAATCAAGGAGAACCCGGGCCAATACATCAAGAATGACATTGTGGAAAAGGTTCTGCTTCGAGACCTTCCAAGTCTATATGGCATTTCTGATATCCAGGAACTGAACAAGTTGTTTCTGCATATCGCATTCCGCAGCGGTAATGAGTTCTCTTATGAGACACTCTCCAGCGAAGCTGGAATCAAGAAGGATACAATCAGGAAATATCTTGAATATCTGGAGGCTGCATTTCTTATAAAAGTAGTCAACCGCGTCGACCAGAATGCCAGGAAAATGCAGCGTGTCACCTCTATGAAGATATATCTCACGAACCCTACGTTGCGCTGCGCTCTGTTTACTCCAATCAGCGAAAGCGACGATGCTTGCGGAGAGATGGTTGAAACAGCCATCTATGACCAATGGATACTTGGAGACAAAACAAACTTCTATTATGCCAATTGGAGCAGGGGAAGAGAAAAGGGGGAGGTTGACATTGTTTGGGTGGAGGCTGCTTCACAGAAAGCGTTCTCTCTTGCCGAAATCAAATGGACAGACAAGTTCTTTGAAGATCCGGGGCAGCTCAAATCGTTGAGAAAGTTCCTTGAGGTTAATGATGGAATAAGAAAAATCATTGTTACCACAAAGTCTAAACTTGGTAGTGCCATTGTTGATGACAGGACATTTCTCTTCATTCCGTCCGCACTGTATGCATACTGGGTGTCAAAGTACCTTTTCGAAGAAAAAACCAGTCAGATTCTTCTTCCGGAGAATAATTAAAAATAAGCACAAAAAAATCGCTTATTTGGACATTTTCTTATAATCTGTTGAATATCATTTCTTTAAGGATGTAAAATAATATAAGAATATAAAAGGGGATCGGTGCTGCCGGGAGTTTTATTATTCCTGTCTAAATGTCCCCCACGGCCGCAAGTGTGGCTACGCTGATGCGGACATCCTGCCCGAACTTCTCCCGCAGTACCTTGACGCAGGCGTTTGCCGTCGCCCCTGTGGTGAAGACATCATCGACAACGAGTATGTGCGACGGGCTTTTCCCTGCCTGGCCGCACCTGCCTCCGTCCTCAAATCTCCCGAACACAAAGGCCCCTGAGACATTCCTCCGTTTTTCCTCCAGTCCCAGTCTTGTCTGCGTTCCTGTGCGCCTCCTGCGGCGGAGCATCTGTGGGCACATCCTTGCGCCAAGCCCCCTCGCGACCTCTTCGGCTATCACCTCCGCCTGGTTGTAGCCCCTTCTGAACTTGCGGGCGGTGTGAAGCGGGACCGGCACAACGACATCCGCATCCCTGAAGAACTCCGACCCCGCAAGCCTCTGCGCAAGCATCCCCGCGAACTCCCTGCCCGCCCTGATGTTCCTGTGGTACTTCAACTGGTGGCAGATGTGCCTGTAGCCCGACCCCGTCCTGAAAAAGAACAGGGCGGCCGCATTCGAGTAGGGGACTTTTGCCGTCCCCTGAAAATCCCCTGCATCCAGATCCCTTTGAATCAATTCGTTGAGCCTGTCCGCCATCGGGTTGTGCCCCCTGTCCCAGTAATATGTCAGCGGAATGTCCCCCGCGCAGTCCGCGCAGAGGTGCTCCCTCCCGGCAGGCAGGAAGCCGCCGCACACCAGACATTGTCCCGGAAAGAAAAAATCCGCCACCGCCCTCATCACAAATCTGAACACCTCCATCAATCCTCCATATTTCAGAAAGTCCAAAAATATAAAATATATCCCTTCCTTCAAAAATATATATGTCAGTAAAAAGATATATCTTTGCAGCCTTAAAAACATAAAAATATGGCAAGCGAGATAAGAAATGCGGACCTCTGGCAGGACGGACAGTTGAAAATCGAATGGGTGAAGCGTCACGCACCCCTGTTGAACTCCCTTGAAAAGGAATTTGCCCTGACAAAGCCGTTTGACGGGTTGAAGATAGCCCTTTCGGTCCATCTGGAGGCTAAGACGGCATATCTTTGTGAGGTGCTTGCCGCAGGCGGGGCGCAGATGTATGTCACCGGCAGCAATCCGCTGTCAACACAGGATGACGTGGCCGCAGCCCTTGTCCACGAGGGACTGAATGTCTTCGCCTGGTACGGGGCGACCGCGCAGGAGTACGAGGCGCACATCAGGAGAGTCCTGGAGGTCGGCCCGAACATCATCATCGATGACGGGGGAGACCTTGTGAACTTGATGCACACCGAATATAGGGACTTGATTCCGAATGTGATAGGCGGCTGCGAGGAGACCACCACAGGAATCCTCCGCCTTATGTCCCTCAACCGTGAGAAACGCCTGGAGTTCCCGATGATGCTGGTGAACAACGCCGACTGCAAACACCTGTTCGACAACCGTTACGGCACAGGGCAGTCCGTCTGGGACGGAATCAACCGCACGACCAACCTTATTGTCGCGGGAAAGAATGTCGTGGTGGCAGGCTATGGATGGTGCGGAAAGGGGGTTGCGATGAGGGCGAAGGGCCTCGGTGCGGAAGTAATCGTGACTGAGGTCGATCCTGTCAAGGCTATGGAGGCGGTGATGGACGGCTTCAAGGTGATGAGAATGTCGCAGGCGGCAAGGGTCGGGGACATCTTCGTCACGGTCACAGGCTGCGCCGGAGTCATCTCTGAGGGGGATTTCCGCAGTATGAAGGACGGTGCGATCTGTTGCAACGCGGGACACTTCGATGTCGAGGTGGATATGGAGGCGCTGCGCAGGATGGCGGTCTCTTCCTCTCCTGCAAGAAAGAACATCACGGGATATGTGCTTGAGGACGGGAAGACCATATATGTGCTTGCGGAGGGACGGCTTGTGAATCTTGCCGCAGGCGACGGGCATCCTGCCGAGATTATGGATATGTCATTCGCCATCCAGGCCCTTAGTGCGAAGTATCTCGTCGAGAACAGGCAGAAGATTTCCCGTGAGCCCGGGCGAATGGTGAACGATGTCCCTAAGGAGATTGACGATGAGGTCGCCCGCCGCAAACTTTCCAATTGGGGCTGCGAAATAGACACCCTCACCCCTGAGCAGCACCGCTACCTCTACGGCGACTGACAAAAAAAGAGGCTGACCGGTGATGTGCCCCCCAAAAGTTGGACGGTTTAACATTAAAAAGTCTATTGGTTA
>JBJEJS010000082.1:0-19109 GCA_051878235.1 Candidatus Cryptobacteroides sp. | reverse complement strand
ATGCCATCTGAATAACCGATAGATTGGACCACACAAACACATCCAGGCAGTTGTCCTCCAAATCAGTCAGAGTACGGTTGGTTTTCCATACAGGTTGTAAAATAACCGGTATTTGTTTCCCCACCAAATCTGAAGAAACATTAAGCACAGCTGTCTTTATTTTACTGTAATGGGGAATCACTTGATTTGGGGAACTCCAGTTCTTTATTTCTTCGCCTATCGTATTCAGGAGGTTATGCAATCTGTTTTTCCCCCTTTGAGAGTCATAGCAAGAACAAATGCTACAAGCCACAAATAGGATTGTGGGGGAACGTACCACTATCTCGCTGCCATAACCAACATCCGGAAGGTCTTTCGTAGTTGAATCCGGCAGAGTTGTCAGTTTAACTTCCAATCCACTTACAGGACTATTATTGGAAGAATCTATCATCACCAAATCTATCTTCTCCTTCGTGTCAGCAGTATAATATCGCTCATAGGGGAAATATCCGGCTTCGTAATCATAATAAGCGTTTTCGCTGAGCGGATCAATTCCCAATAGATTAACTGCAGGAATTGACTTGTGGACTATTGTATTATTATTGTCTGTACAGATGAAAACGGGATCAATCCCTTTTGAACTCATATAAGCCACTAAAGAAGCAGGGAATGAACTGTTAAACATATTCTTTCCCCACGCATCCTCAAAACGATAGTCCCTGCTTGAGTGTTTTTGTCCGAACAAGCCTGGTTCAACACCTGCTTTCAGATACACTATTTCTTTATTCTTCCTGGCCATAAACCAAACAAATCAAGTTACATAATTACAAAGGTAGAAAAAAGCTGCCGATTACGGAAATAATGGTACATTGAAAAATATTTTCTTTTTCTCTTGACTCGTACCTTACGGCATATATTATATTTGCCTCCGAAAAAATCAAGCGCTTGAAATGGAACAGTTAAAGTTTAAAATCGGAGAGTTCAGCCGTCTGGGCAGAGTCACCGTCCGAACACTGAGGCATTACGGGGAGATCGGGCTTCTCAAGCCTGAAATCATTGACAGGCAGACAGGTTACCGCTATTACAGCGCGGGACAGTTGCAGAAACTGCTTGCGGTTGTCCAACTGAAGGAACTCGGTTTCTCACTTGCCGAAATCAGGGACCTCTACGAGGAGGACACGCATTTCCCTGACATCAGGACGATGGAGAGGAAGATTGCCGACTGCGAGAGGGAACTGGCGAAACTCAGGGAAAGGCACAGGAGGCTCAGCAGCATCATCTCCGCACAAAAAAAGAGAAAAAGTATGGAAAACATTTATTTTGACACGCTTCCGTCAATCACAGTCGCATACAGCAGGACAGTTTTGGAAAATTATGACGCGCTCGGGACATTTCTTGTGACGACAGTCGCTCCCGAGATGGCAAGGCTGGGATGCGAATGTCCCGAGCCGGGCTATTGCTTCACAATCGAGACCGCAGGGGAATACAAGGAGAAGAATTTTGAGATTGAATATTGCGAAATGGTTAGTTCAGCGGGAAAGGACTCCGACATCGTGAAGTTCAAGGAACTCCCTGAAGTGCCCCAGGCAATCTGTATGAAGGCATACGGACCTTACGACAGGCTTCGCGGACACTATCTGGCCCTCTTCGCGGAAATCGCCAGGATGGGTTACAGAATCTCCGGAGCGCCGCGCGCCAACTATGTTGACGGGTGCTGGAACCAGGAGGACCCTGAGAAATGGCTCACCATCATCCAGGTCCCGGTCTGCAAAGACTGACTCATCTGACTGCCGCTCCCACTTTGCATCTCCATTTCATTCCGGATGGAGGTGCAAAGCACCGGAGCGGAGAAATCTTCCCACCGGCCCGCCGTCAAAGCAACAGCGAGAAAATCTTGAAGGTGGCAAAGGCAGCAAGCCAGGCCAGCAAAAGAGTATATACGGCAGTGATGACAGCCCATTTCTTTCCGCCGCTCTCCTGGCTGATTGCCACAAGGGTCGCCACACAAGGGAAATACAGCAGGATGAAGACCATATATGCCAGGGCACCGGCCGGAGTGACCGCCTTCAGCAGCGCGCTCTGCAAAGGTGTCCTTGCTTCGGGAGACACTCCTGTGCGGCCGTCCGCATTGTCACCAGAGACGGCATCAGGTTCTTCCCCTGAAGCATACATCACTCCCAGGGTGCTGACCACCAGTTCTTTCGCGCCGATTCCCGCAATGATGCCCACTCCCATTTTCCAATCAAATCCGAGAGGGGCCAGGACAGGCTCGATAGCCTTCCCGACATATCCTATGTATGAATGTTCCTGCTGCTCGGCGACCGTGCTGTATTCATTGTGGCGGGGGAAATAGCCCAAGGCCCATATCACGACGGAACAGACAAGGATGGTCCCTGACATCTTCTGGAGATACTGCTTGCCCTTCTCCCAAGTGTGCCTGAAGACGGACTTTGCCGTCGGGACCCTGTAAGGCGGAAGTTCCATCACGAAAGGCAGGTCGTCATCCTTCACAAAACGGCTGATCACCTTTGCGGCGAGCACCGCAAGCACAATCCCGAGGGCATATAGCCCCAGAAGCACCAGTCCTGCATTCTTAGGGAAGAACGCCCCTGCGATGAGGATATAGACAGGAAGCCTGCCCGAGCAGGACATCAGCGGGAGTATGAGTATGGTGATGAGCCGGCTTTTCCGGCTTTCGATGCTCCTTGTCGCCATCACCGCAGGCACATTGCAGCCGAATCCCATCACCATAGGTATGAACGACTTGCCGTGCAGCCCCATCCTGTGCATCACCCTGTCCATAATGAACGCCGCCCTTGCCATATATCCCGAATCCTCAAGCAGGGAGATGAAAAGGTAAAGCAGGAGGATGTTAGGCAGGAAGACCAGCACGCTCCCAACTCCACCGATTATTCCGTCCACCACCATATCCTTCCACCATCCGGGCGACATATATGTGGACACGAACTCCCCCACTTTCGAAACGAGCCACTCGATCCACCTCATCGGATAGTCCCCGAGGGTGAAAGTTCCCTGGAACACAAGGAAAAGCAGGATGAAGAAAATCGGGAAGGCAGCCCACTTGTTCGTCACGACAGCGTCTATCTTGTCCGTGAAATTCCTCCTGCGGGATGCCGTCTGCCTCGCCGCAGGCTGCCAGGTCTCCTTCAGGGCGCCCTGGATGAACGCATATTTTGCATCCACGATTGCGGACTCCGCCGACTCGTGCAGAAGGGATTCAAGCATCTTCGACTCCTCCACCTTGGCGGTGATGATTTCCTCCCTGTTAGGCAGAGTGTCTATGACCTTGGCTATCTCCCTGTCATCCTCAAGAAATTTTATGGCAAGATAACGGGTGGAATACCTGTACCTTATCTTGCTGTTCTCCTGAATGAGAAGTTTGACCCTGTCGATGCTTCTCTCAACCTCCGCACCGTGATTGATGTGTATGTGCCTGCCCAACTGAGGGTCATTGTTCTCATATACCTTAATTACAGTGTCGAACAATTCCTTTATGCCTTTTCCAGTGCGGCTCACCGTCGGCACCACAGACATTCCCAACAGATGCCCCAAAGTCTTGGTGTCCAGACGGTCACCCCTCGCCTCAAGTTCATCGAACATATTCAGGGCCATCACCACCCGCAGGTTCATATCTATCAGTTGGGTCGTCAGGTAGAGATTCCTTTCGAGATTCGACGCGTCCACAACATTCACGACCACATCAGGCACCTCCTCGATAAGGTTCTTCCTCACATAAAGTTCCTCCGGACTGTAAGGAGAAAGGGAATATGTACCAGGCAGATCGACTATTATAAAGGTATATCCGCCCTGCTCGAAACGCCCCTCCTTGGCATCGACCGTCACTCCGCTGTAGTTCCCTACGTGCTCGTGGCTTCCGGAAGCGATATTGAACAGCGATGTCTTGCCGCAGTTCGGATTGCCCACGAGCGCGACCCTGATGGTCCTGCGCCTCTGCGCCGCGAGGCTCCTCATCCGCTGCTCAAGGAACAGGCTGTCGTCACATTTATCCGTCTCGATGGACATCGGCACATCTTCAGTAGATGCCTCAATGAGCCTCGCCTCGCTTTCGCTGATGACCTCTATCTTTTCAGCCTCCTCCCTGCGGAGGGATATCTTGTATCCGATTATCTCATATTCAATGGGATCCTTCATAGGAGCGTTCAGCACGACCTTCACGGTCTTGCCCTTGACAAACCCCATCTCGATTATCCTTTTACGGAAACTGCCGTGTCCGTTCACCTTGACGACCACCGCCCTCTCCCCGGTACTGAGTTCTGACAATTTCATATTACGCAGTTTTTCCACCGCAAAGATAACCATTCCTTTCCGTATAGTGTTTCATAATATGTTATGATTTCTCATTTCAGGGACAGGATGATTTTTATATATTTCAATAAAATATTTTGTTATTGTCACAATATATTATATATTTGCACGGGGTTTTGACGGGAGAGGGGAAGACAGGATGAAAAAGAGGATTTTAGAATGGTGTCCGTTTCAGGTGGCAGTTCTGCTATGCCTGGCGGGATGTCTGAAGGAAGAGGAGTTCCGCCAGGCGGAAGATGAACTGACGGGAACAGTTGTTTCAGGAAAGACGACGGTGACTTTTGATGCGCTCCGGACAGGGAGCAAAAGTTCGATGAGTCCTGAAGAGGACAGGATCGACAATCTGGCGATTGCGGTATTCAAGGACGGAAAACTTGACAGTTACGGTTATGTCGTGGGAGAGGAAAGTATTACTTTTGAACTTCTGGAAGGCCAGAGTTACAACATCTATGCGTCGGCAAACACAGGTGAGTTCTACCAGATACCGGAGGAATCCGATTTTCTGAACATTTGCACCGTGATGACCTACGACATATCTGAATTTAGTGATCGCCTGCCGATGTGCTGGAGCCGGAAAGGAGTTAAAGTGACCGAGTCATCACAGTCTGTCGGGATGGAGATGGAGAGACTGGTGTCGAAGATTCATTTTTCAGTAAACAAGGATTTGCTTGAGGGACTTGAAGTCACTGCAGCACGGTTGTGCCAGGGGGCAATGGCGGTTTATCCATTCAGATGGGAGAACGGAAACCAGGCCATCGAGGAGGACGGGACGATTGACGGGGACTATGCTTCGGAAGAGGACCTGCAAGTCCTGAACGACGGAGGGGAGATCGTGTTTTACGCCCTTGAGAACTGTCAGGGCGACCTGCTGCCTGACAACACCGACCAATGGGCCAAAGTTCCGGACAATATGGACTATCTGGCCTACTTGTGCACATACCTGGAGGTGGAATGCAGATTCAAGGAAGGCTTTCTGTATGAGGGGGATGTCACCTACAGATTTTATGCGGGGACGGACAACTGCCGTAATTTTGATGTCAGGAGGAACACGGAACAGCACATAAGCCTGACATTGAGCCGTGACGGGCTGTACAGGATTTCGTGGATGGTGGAGCCATATATATCTGTCAGGGACGGATATGCGGCAGGGTATCTTGTCGAAGGCAATCATCCTGTGGGCGGGCTGTATGCGGGAGAGGTCATCCGTTACGGTGCAGTGCTCTCCGATGGGCTTGCGGAGGTGCTCGGAGACGGAATCCTTGACTGCAGGATTGTCTTCGAGGCAGACGGGGACGGCGGTATGATTGAGTTCGGCGGGTTGGAGGAGGGCCCGGGAACGGATATGTACTGCGCGACAGGGACAGCGCTCCTTCCTGGGACGGGAAAAATCCTGCTGACCGACAGAAACGGGGTAAGGATAGCCACCCTTGAGGACAATGTCAGGGTCCTGACCCCCTCAATGGGATTCTCACTCAGGGAATCCGTCGGGGATGACGAAAAGGGATTCCTGCTGACTTCCCCACCGCAATGCAGGATCAACGGAGGGAATCTCATTTTTCATCTCTACCTTACGGACAGCGACGGCCACAATCTCAACAAGTCCGCAGGGGCAGGATTTGACCTTGGGGTGTTCAATTTTCCCGGGACGCATCTGAACGGGATTCCCGAAGGCATCGGGACGGAAAGCCTTTCGGTCTCGCAGACATCGGGGCGGAGCAATTCAGGAGGACCCGCCGTGACCTATTATGTGCGCTGCGACAATGACGGGAGTGACCCCGACCTGAATGACAGGCTGTGTTCCCTGCTGTCCGGGACAAGGAGCATCACCTTTGATGTGAATGAGGACAACCTCGGTATATGGGGAGAGGGGGAATTTGAATTCGAGGTCCCCGAGGCGGTCCTGACATTGGTCGACAACGGATGGGCGGGCTACCACGACACACAGATGTCCGTCATTGTGGACAATCCCTCAGGGCTGCCGCTCCAGATCATCTTGTGGCAATTCATAAGTTCGGGACAGATGTGGACAGGGGCTGGATTTTCCCAGAACGAGACCTGGCTTGAGGAGAATGTCACAATCGACGAGTTCGGATATATAGGCACCGTGTTCTATCCTACTGCATCCGTCAACGGGATCACCGATTGGGACAAGGTCAGCGTGGGCGGGCGCGGAGGGACAATCCTCGCGGAATCCAACGGGAGGGGGTCTTCCCACATACTATTGCCGGACGGCAAGGAGGTCTATCCCGTCAACGGGCTTACAAGCGAGACCTTGAGGAAGTCGCTTGTCCACTACAAACTGGAAAGCAACGAGATGTACAATATGTTCAGCGTCTCCCCGTCCATAGTGCCGGTCAGATTCATTGACAGCCTGTCCGACGGGTCGGAGGTGTACAACATAATGTACGGAAGCGACTCCAACGGTTTCAACGACCAGGGAGTTTTCGGAGACGGCATCGGGCATTTCAACAATATGTCGGCAACAAAACTTGAGAATCTATGCGGGAAGCACCTCAACGGGGACACCGGCCTGTCAATCAGGATTGACTCATCAGGGAACATCTACGCCAAAACCGGCTCAGGGTCTCTGACACTGTCCTTCAGCATAAAAGGGACTGCGGACGGTTATGTGCTCACCTATCCCAACGGGACCTGGGGCAAGGGGCAGGACAACTACTGCACGGCAAACTCATCGGCAGTCACAGGGACATTCACCATAGGGAGCACGGAGACGCTTGTCGATTCGCAGACTGTGGCGGGAATCTTCGACAAGATATATGCACAGACCTTCTTCGACTCGTACAACAAAATCGGCTCCTCAAACAACTACCAGCATTCCGCCCATCCGACAAACCTGTCATTGACAATTATGGCAAAACTTGCAGGGGCAGGCACAGCAGAGGGATATATGCCTGTAAAAGGGAGCGTAAGCGGGGAAAGCGCGTCATATTACCACGCCCAGGAAGGAAACACATACTCTGTAGGCATAACCTCCGCCTTCCCTACGATGAGGTTTGCCGAAGTGACGGAAAAAGCCTCTGGGGATTCCTAAGGCAATTTCATTGGAATATGCCGCCATATTCATCCCTCGGATTGGGATTGTTGTGAATTATGAATATCTTTACGCGTTTTTTTGCAAGGCTATGTTAATTCACAATTTTCACCATAAATGGAAAGCGGCAATGAAGTAGGGCAGCCGGAACAGGAGAGGTCCAACCTGGCCTTTCTGAAGGAACTGCTGTTCGGACACGAGGGATTCAAGAATGTGGCATCCGTCTCAAGAAAGAGCGGCGTGCCGGCATATTCCATAAATTATTGGCTCAAGAAGGACAATGCCTCCCTGTCCAATGTCACCCGCCTGCTGGACGCATTGGGCTATGGGTTGAAGATAGAATACACAATACCAGGATTTGACAGAAGCGTCTCATCCATCAGAAGCAGGATTCTGGACCCGAAAAGACAAACCGATGTGACGGACTCCCCTCTCGGATTCCTGAGAGCCCTTCTGAGGGAACTTGACATCAGCGCAATGGATTTGTCACTTGCCCTCGGCTACACCAAGAACACCGTCTATTGGTGGTTCAAGAAAGAGGATGTGGACATCGCCAACATCGTCAGGATTGCCGAGACCCTGAACATTGAGGTGAAATTCGAAATCACAGAAGGTCGGCAAGGACAATTGCGGCCATAGCCTCCACGACGACCGGAGTCCTCAACGCGAAACAGGCATCGTGACGGCCTGGAATCTGCAAGGTGGTCATCTCCCCAGAGGCGATGTCGGCAGTCTTCTGCTGACAGGCGATGCTTGATGTCGGCTTTAACGCCACACGGAACACCAAAGGTGCACCGTTGGTTATTCCCCCGTTGACTCCGCCCGAGCCGTTCTTCAGGGGTCTTCCGTCCGTTCCTATCGGGTCATTGTGCTGCGAGCCCCTCATTTTTGATGCGGCAAACCCGTCGCCGAATTCAATCCCCCTGACTCCGGGGATGGAGAAGACCGCGTGGGACACCAGTGACTCGACCGAGCCGAAGAATGGCTCTCCGAGTCCCACAGGAAGCCCCGCCACAGTACATTCCACAATGCCTCCAATACTGTCGCCATCATTGACGACCTCACGAAGGAAGTCCTGGAGGGATGGCCTGGTCTTGCCGAACTCGCCCATCGGTATTCCTCCGACCTCGACAAGTTCCGCGTGGATGTCCGCCCCCAGGATTTTTTTGGCGACCACACCCGCCGCCACTATCGGCAAGGTCAGACGGCCTGAGAAATGTCCTCCTCCACGGGGGTCGTTATATCCTCCCCATTTCACGGATGCCACATAATCGGCGTGCCCGGGACGTGGAATCCTGCCGAACAACTGGTAGTCGGAGGATTGCGTGTTGCCGTTCCTGAAGATTACGGTCAGAGGAGACCCCGTCGTATGCCCCTCAAAGACACCGCTGAGGAGTTCCGGTGTGTCGGACTCTATTCGGGGTGTGGTGCCGACCGCCCCGCTCTTTCTGCGCAGGATGTCTGCCGCGAAGTCATCGGCGGACAATGGGATTCCGGCAGGCACACCGTCAAGGACCACGCCAAGCCCTGTGCCGTGGGACTCGCCGAAGATTGTCACTCTGAAGTTTCTTCCAAATGTGTTCATTTTCGTTGGGTGTTAGTTCTCTCCAGGCGCTCCGCTTGGTCGAGATGACAGGTTGGATTCAAAAAGAAGGGAAAATGTGTCAAAGAATCCAGGGAAGGACTTTGCCACACAAGCCTCGTCGTCAATTTCAATCGGGCTGTCGGCTCCGAGGGACGCGACCTTCAGGGCCATCACCATACGGTGGTCGTGATGCGAGGTGTAGGAGCCACCCTTCAACAGGGATCCTGTGAGACATCTTTCCGCAAGCCCCTTTCCCTCGACCACAAGGGCATTGCCCACTATTTCCGAGCGGACACCCATCTGTGTCAGCATCTCCAGAATCGCCTTCCCCCTGTCACTTTCCTTGTGTGCCAACCTGTCTGTCCCCGATATCCTGCTCTTCCCGTTGCAGAATGCCGCAAGGACAGCCACAATCGGAAACAGGTCCGGACAGTTGGAGGCATCAGTCTCGAAAGCCGAGAGAGGGGAACGGCAGACAGTGATCTCACCCCTGTCCCCGTTTGTCTGTGAGAGGCTTGCCCCCGCCTGCATCAATATGTCCATTATCGAGAGGTCGGCCTGAAGCGATTTCGTGTCAAGCCCGTGCAGGACAACCTTCCCGAACACGGCTCCCGCGACAAGGAAATTCGCCGCCGCGCTCCAGTCCCCCTCTATGGTCATATCGGCAGCCTTGTATCTCTGGCCGCCCTTCATCCTGAATGTCATATCGGTACAGTATGCCCAATCCCCATCCGACTCGATGAACTCACGGGGACCCGACATCTCGCTGCGTGCCACCACACCGAATTTTTTCATCACATCGAGGGTTATGAACATATATGGTATGCTTTTGGGCGATGTCACCTCCAATGTGGAGTTCCCCTCGGCCATCGGAAGGGCCATAACAAGACCCGAGATGAGTTGGGAGCCATCCTTTCCCGATATTTCCGCCTTGCCTGGACAAAGGGAGCCGCAGACCTTCAAAGGCACCTTGCAATAAGGGGCAGGTCTGGCACCATCCCCGTCATTGTCCCCGCAGAGGCTTTCCCCGTCAGTCAGACGGACCCCGAAGCGGGACATCATCAAAGGAGCGCCCTTCAGCGGCCTGCCGAGCAAAGTGCCCTCACCTTTCAGGGTCACATCCATCGAGGCGACCTGGGAGACAAGAGGTATCATAAGCCTGGTCAGAAGGCCCGACTCACCGACATTCAACTCGCTGATTTCCACCGAGCCTGATTCCGCGGAGATGCCTTTTACAGTCAGTCTTTGGACACTCCCCTCCGGAGACTCCCCGACAGGGGCTTCCGGAAGTTCCTCCACAGTCACCTCGGCACCCAAGGCGCGGGCGACCCTGACGGCAGCCTCGTTGTCGGAACAAGGGGTGTAACCGTCAAGCCGGGAGACACCGTCTGAAAGGGCGGCCGCAATTATGGCACGCTGTGCGAAACTCTTTGAAGACGGCATCCTGCAGTTCCCGTCCACAAAGCGCAGGTTTCCGTAAACGGCCTTGCGCATATCCTCCGTCTTCCATTGCCCCGGTGCCGCCGTATCCGATTCGGAGAGGGCCGCGTATGTGTATGGAGCGCCCCTGCGAAGAGACTCAAGCCGTGAAGGCTTCCCTGCCTCTCCCATACAGAACGCCAGAAGAGTCCCGTGGGCAAAATCATCATACAATGACAGGACTGCCTCCGCATCCTCCTCACAAGCGGCTGCAGTAACGATCTTGACTATGTCGGCTCCCTGACGGAAAGCCTTGCGGGCCATCTCCAGAAGCCCGTCCCTTGTGCCGGGAGAATTGAAATCGTGATGGGACAGGATGAACATCGTCCCGTTCTCCATTGCCGCTTTCCGCACCCTTTTTGCCATCTCACGGGGAGCCTCCATCTCCACATCCACGAATGCGGCTCCTGCCCCTATAGCCTCAATCAGCCTCCTCCCGCACTCGTATGCCGCCTCTCCCAGAGTCATTCCCGGATGGGCGGACATATATTCCGCTACCCTGCAGGTGGCGACCAAAGGCACATCCGAGGAAAAACACTCCTGAATGTCATCAATGGACAGGGGACATCTGTCAAGGCGTATCTCCGCCATCTCGCAGTCCTCCAGAGCGGAGCATATACCGTCAAGGTCCTTATTCTGTATTGTGGTGCAAATCATCGTTATATATAATATATGATTATCCGTCAGGAAAGAAGGGATATGGCCTGATTAACAGTCATATCCGCCATATCCACATCCCCTATTCCGAAAGGCAGGACGAAATGCACGATCCCGTCCTGGGCCTTCTTGTCCTTCGACATCGCCTCAGCCATATCTTCAATCTCAAATGGACAGTCCACAGGCAGACCCGCCTCCCTCAAATCCTGCTCAATGGAGGAGGCCAATCCTGCCGCACATTCCCGTCCTTCCGTCTCAGCCACCTTTTCCGCAAGACGCGCCGCAAGGACCATCCCCATAGCGACAGCCTCGCCGTGAGTGATTCCGCAGTCATTCCCGGAAGCGCATCCCGACAGGGAGACAGAGACCCCATCCTCCCTGCGGCGGCACAAAGTCTCAATGGCGTGGCCGAAAGTGTGTCCCAGATTCAGTTTCCGTCTCTCACCCTTCTCGTTGCAGTCCCTTGAGACAACCCCCGCCTTGACCCTTGCCGCTGCGGCAACCAGAGCGGTCATCTCCTCAAGATTCTCCCCAAGCGTCTCCCTGAAAGGTCTTCCCGAATCCACTTCCTTTTTAAGGGTCCTGAGAAGCCTGACGGCCCTTTCATAATGTTCTGGTCCCTCAATGACAAATGTCTTGAGCATTTCCGCAGCACCTGAAAGGAAATCACGGAAAGGCAGAGAGCCGAGAAGCAAAGGGGATATATAAGTGAAGAGGGGCTGCCGTATCACCCCGAGCATATTCTTGTACTTTTCGAAATTCACCCCGGTCTTCCCTCCGATTGCGGCATCGACCTGGGCAAGCAGGGTCGTCGGGACAAAAGCGAAACGGACTCCCCTTTTGTATATTGAGGCGGCAAAACCCGCCATATCAGTTGTGATTCCTCCTCCTACCGCAAGCACGAAGGCATCACGGTCCGCACCCTCCTCAAGCAGCCAGGAACAGATTCCCATCACGGTGTCCATCGTCTTGGAAGTCTCGGAAGCATCGATGTATTTCACTCCCCCGACATTCAGGGAAGGCAGAAGCCCACCCTTGCCCGACAGGGTCACCGTCCCTTCAAGGGCCTTGTCCATAACCACATAGATATGAGGAGAAGACGCCGCTCCGACATCAAGACATTCCCTCAGACAAGCCTCGGCATCCGCGCCGGAGCCATCGACAAAGATTGTTCCTGAAATTGATTCTGATGATTCTATCCTAATTTTTTCCATAAGCACTAAGGAATCTTCAAATTCCCTGACGCACAAATTTAGGAAAAAATTATTTCACACGGACATAAACAGTCACATCGTCGGGGTCATCCACAGCAATCCAGACCATACTGTCGGCTGTCAGATCGCGGATGATGTAATCGTGGGACCAGAAACCCGTCTCATAATCATACACGCCACGGATAATGCTGCCGTAACTTTCGTCCTTGAGGATATTGAACTGCCCCGTGAGTTTGCGCTCGCTGAAACTGTCAAGATTCTGGTACATCTCGAAGGTCTTCTCCTTCCTGTCGAAAGACACATTGACATAACAGCCTTCGGACAAAGGGCTTCCGTTCCAGGTTGACAGGGTCCAACTTCCCGCGATGTTGGCCGCAGTCACCTCAAGATACTGGACGGCAGGGACTTCCGTCTTGCTGCAGGAGACGGTGGATGTCATAAGGACAAGGGCTGCCAAAGCCACACCAAGAATCTTTTTCATATATGTCTTATTTTTCATTTTTCACTTTCTTTTTCATCCGTAACCGTGACACGGATGCGCAACACCGCTGAGGGTCTGCCTGCGGACGATGCCGAATACACAAATATCCTTCTTTCAAACTTGCCGAAATGACCTTCGGCGTAAAAATCCGCCGTCACAGTCCCATATTCTCCCGGAGGCACGGCATCCTTCCCGTGAGAAGCCTTGAGACAGGCGCAGTCGGTCGCGGTCTTCACAATAAGGACCGGGCGGTCCGATGCGTTCCTGAACCTGAATTCAAACCGTACAGGCTCAGCCGAAGCGGTCAGGGTCCCCGCGTCAATCCACGCGGGAGCGAAGTCAAATGCCAGGGAGTCGGCTGCCAAAGCGGGGTGTGCAAGCGAGTCAAGGGACTCACGAGGCACAATCCTTATCTGGGCAAATGACGGAAATACGGACAGGACCGAGATTGCCGCCAAAGTCAGACCTATGACAAGACCCCTCCTGCCCATAGCCTACATCCAGCCCCCCTGGGAAGCCCCTTTGCGGACTGTTATCACAAATTCGGAAGAGCCTCCGGCACAAGTCACCTTTCCTGTGGTCTGCCCCACCGATATTCCCTCGACAATGACAAGCCCGCCGGAGACGGATGCCTTTGCGACAGCCTGGTCGAGAACGGAAACCGTCAGACCCGAACAGTCGGAGAAATAAAGTTCAGGGGAATATGAGACGGTCTGGTCCAGATCCACATAAACATTCGGGAAGGTCATAGGCACTCCTGCACCATCCGCCGCGATTGCCTCAAGCAGGGCTGCGGCATTGACCTGCCCCGCCCCCATCTTCTTATTGAATGAAGACAGACTCATCTGGAGGGTCGGAGCGGAAAGACCGGACTCGACCACATATTTGTGGTATAACTTTGTACCCGTCATATAAGAATCAATAGGGGTGGCCGTGCTGTAAAGCAGTTCCTTGAACTCCTCCGCCGTAAAATGCTTGCGCAACTTCAATGCGTATGAAAGTCCTAGAGCCGCCACACCTGAAACATGCGGGCAGGCCATCGAGGTACCTTCCATAAATCCTAAGCCGTTTTCGGAGACATTGAACGGCAATGTGGAGAGGACACATCCCTCGGCGCCGGCCTCATCCTGGTCTCCGACCCAGTTCCAATAATAATCCTGGTCCCCTCCCGGCGCGCTGATGGTAGTGCCGGAGCCGTAATTCGTGTAAGTGGCAGGCGTGAAGTCCGCAGCAGTGGCCGCAACGGAGATATAGTCCGGATAGGCTCCCGGATAACCTGCGGCAGGGGCGGCCTCATTTCCTGCGGCGAATATGGCCAGACCTCCGTCAAGAACTCCATTAGGAGAACCCGCATTGTGGATAAAATAATCCAAGGCCATCTTCTCAAGAGGCATATAGGTAGTCCACTCCTCGTCCGTGGCGTACTGCGGAGTCCACTCGGCCGAATTGGCCGCTCCGGAGACATAGCCCCAACTGCACTGGAGGATGAGAGCTCCGTTGTCTGCGGCATATTTTATCGCACGGACCTCGGAAAGGACATCGCTGACGGAACTGTTGCCGGAGAAGATCTGACAGGACATAATCCTCACGCCAGGCCCGTTGGCATCACCTCCCGCGATGGAGTTGATGCCTATCCCGTTGTTCCTCGCGGCAATCACTCCTGCCACATGGGTCCCGTGACCGGAATCATAGACATCGTCTGAAGAAATCACACCGGAATTCTTCACGAAATTGTAGCCGTAATAGTCTCCCGCATATCCGTTCCCGTCATTGTCCTCCTTTGACCTCCAGATTTCCCCCTCATTGATCCACATACTCTCGGCAAGTTCAGGATGGTCATAGCAAACGCCTTCGTCAAGTACCGCCACAATGATGGACGGGTCGCCCGTAGAGCGTTTCCAGGCCTCAGTGACATTCACATCAGCCCCTGCTACAACCTTCTGTCCGTTGAACATCGTGCCGTCATTCCTGAGATTCCATTGCAATCGTATATAATCGTAATCGGAAAGACCCCCGGAAGCCTTGACGGACGGAACGCTGAACGGGATAGCCTTACGGACATCCGCTCTTTTTATCTGCTGGTTGCACTGTACCATTGAAACCTCACCGAGCCCTGAAAGACGGCGGGCGACATCCTGCACGGAACAATCCTTGGAAAACCTCACGACATACCAGAGGTGAAGGCCGTCTTTCCTTGTGCGCTCCTCGTGGCGGGAGTCGTACGGGAACACCCTCTCAAACCCGCAGCCGTCAACAGCGGCAAGCACCTCGTCAACAGAAGGCACACCGCTGCCCGGCAGGGACTTCCCCGCAACCGACTTGGTGAGCCCGTTGTCCTCAAGAACACCGATGACCTCAGGAGAGAACTTCACAAGCAGTTCCCCGTCCACAATCCCCTCAATGACAAGCCCTTCCTCCCCAGGAACAGGATTATTGCCGAAAGACTCCTTCACGGAACACGCGACGGTCACAGCGGCAGCAAGCACAAGCGGTATAAATATTCTTAAACTATTCATCATCACCCAGATATGGATTTTCCTTACAACCTTCATAGAATTTGTAATAATATTCAAGACTCACAGGCTCATTGTCGAACTTCGCCTGATTACCCTCCCTGTCAACACCGTCCTGCGGGAAGACAAGACTTTCCGGATACCACTGGTCGAGCGCAGGATGGTAAAGCAGCCAGTCCGGAATGTTCCCGTGGAAACGGTTGAGGTTTATCGAGAACAACTTGGCGTGCGGCAGCACCTTAGGGATTCCCACAAGCCCTGCAGGCAGGGTGTCGCAGGCGGCGACTTCTTCCGCAGACCAGACAGGGAACCTTGAATCGCCCTCAAAAGTCGGGAGTTCGCCCTGGAGATAGTTCACTGACAGCCTAAGGGTGTCAAGGGCATCCCAAGTGAGAAGCCTTCCCACCCAGTCAGGCTCGTCAATCAGTCCTCCGCAATCCTCCCTGTAATTGATTTTCAGATTGCCTATGACGTGACGCTGGGCGTTCAGCAGAATCAGGGTCTTGAGGTTAGGGAAGTTCTCAGGAGTGAGCACCTCCGGAATCCTCTGGAAGTTGTTGCTTCCGATATTCAATGCCTCAAGCGACTTGAGGTCAGCGAATTCCGCAGGAAGGTCCGTCAGACCGTATGCCCCGATGGTGAGCCTTTTGAGATTCTTCAGCTTGCAGATATACTCTCCAGGAGTGAGGTTATACAAAAGGAATGTGTTCGCGTTACCGAAGAAGACAAGATCCTCCGCAGCAGTAAGATACTGCACCTCGTAAGGAATCCCCTCCTTGGTGACGAAGAAGTCGAATTCGGCAAAGCGCACCCTGCCGTCAATCTTGGTGCCGTATTCTTCAATGTGCTTTCTGTTGGCCTCCTCATAATTCTCGTCATACTCGTCCCACACATCCACATTGTTCCAGTATTTCATCTGTTGGGAGGTGTCGAAATTCACCCAGCAGTTCATATTCCTTGAGATTGCGAGCAGGGCAAGGGAATCGCCGGCGACTCCGATCTCGATTTCCTGGGCTGCCTTCTGGGTCACATTGAGCACATCCGCACGGACTTCCACACCACCTTTAGGCTTGAAAGTCACCTGGGCGGACTTCTCCTGCGGCGTGGTGTTCACAATCCAGTCAAAATGCACAGTCACATTCCTCGGACGCGCCTGACGGTCGAGCACCAGATTGCCCTTGCTTGGGGTGAGCCATCCGGGAGTCTCCACATCGAAATCCACATTGCTGCTGACCACCACATCAAAGGAGCGTTCATTTGAAACGGCGAAATCAGGCAGTTCTATATCGTTCTTGTCCAGTTTTATGGTATAGTCGAAACCGCTCTGCGAAACCTTGAACTCACGGTAGCCGTTGGTTGCGAGTTCCCTGATCTGGACATTTCCCTCACGCCCCTCGAAATACAAGGTCGAATCCACAATGACCTGGCACTCGGCAGGTCCGCTGCCGTTCGCAGGCGAGATTGTAATCCACGGATCCTGGGTAGTGGCAATCCAACTTTCCGCAGTATTGACCTTGACAGTCTCCACTCCTCCTTCGGCCCCGACAGAAATCACATCGGTGTCAACTGTGAAATCCACAGCAGGCCCCGACAGGCAGGACACCGCCAAAACTGCTGAAACTGAAAATATAAATACTTTCCTCATAATTCCCTCTCCTAACTCAACATCGCATCACAACCGATGATGTTCTGCGTCTTGTCATAAATAAGGTAATATGCTCCCCTCTGCCAGTAATAGCAGATGTTTGACGCATCGAACACAATGTTCGGATTGTCGCTTATATCAAGATAATAAATCAGATATGATATGGAGTCATTGATTTTCTGCAAATCGTTGGAGCCTATGTACAACGCCCTCATTCCCCTGTGGTTGCCTATGTTGGAAGGCCATTCCTTCAGGCAGCGTCCTCCGTTTGCGTCCCTCTGCCCCCTGATGGAGATCACGGTAAGTCCGGAACAGTCAAGGATGGTGTAAGGGAATGATGAGAACCTGTTGTAGGACAGTTCCACGCCATAAAGATACGGAAGGTTTGTGGCGTTCATATCGTCAGGAAGGGAAGTCAGGCGGTTGTATGAAAAGTCAAGGCTTGTGAGATAATACATATTCTCCCCGACAAAGCAGCCCTCCTCAAACCCTTCAAGATTGCAGGCCCTCATATTGATGTAACTTATCTTGGAGCCTGACTCCGCGATACATTTCGGGAACTTGATTATCCTGTTCCCGACAAGCGTCAATGTGCCGACATTGACTCCCTTGTAGCCAGCACCGTCATTTTCGAATCCCTCAATCTCATTGTACGAGAAATCGAGGCTGATGAGAATATACTTGCTCTTGGCGCTGAAGATGTCCGGCACAAGTTTGAGTTTGTTGTATTTGGCGGAAAGCGTCTCCAGGAGTTCCACTCCGCAGAAGCCCTGCGGGAAGGACTCTATCATATTGTTGTCAAAATACGCCTCAGTCAGCATCACATCCCTTCCGAAAGGAGCGACATCGGTGATCTTGTTGAGCGCAAGGTCAAGAAGGTGCAGGTTTTTCATATTGCTCACGGAAGCGGGAACGCAGGTGAGGTTGTTCTCCCTCGCATAGAAGATCTGGATTTTCGACGCGCAGACACCCTCTGCGAGAGCCTTGAAACCCTTGTCCGCCTCTGTGGAAGACCACTGGGCATTGTTGGAGATGTTGACAGAGACAAGTGAAGGCATATCGGCAATCTGTACAGGGAACTCCTTCATCTCTGCACAATTGTATATTTCAAGTTCGGTCACATTCTTCAGGTTGCCCATATTTGAAGGAAGTGACTTGAGAAGTCCGTTGGCAATGTTGATCTTCTCAAGGTTCACAAGATTGCAGAACTCCTCAGGAAGGCTGAGAAGCCCGTTGCAGACTTTTCCGTGGACGATGTCCATAGGAGCGATGTCAAACTGGCGTCCGCTCTTGGCGTCGATCAGTTCACTCTCGGAATAATTCTCATACAGTTCCGTCTCCCTGATGGATATGTTGTTCTCCGCAAGAGCCCTTGCAATCGGCTCAGTCATCTGGGTCGCCGGGTGGATCAGGTGCAGATACTGTTTGTGTCTCTCCAGAAGAGACGCTCCTGAACCGTTATCCTTTAGGGTAGGGTCAAAATTCAGGAGATTGTTGTCATTGTGCGTGCCCAGATAAATCTCGACAAGTTCGGTCAGTTCACCTATTTCCTTAGGCATATCACCCCTGAATCCGAAATCGCTCAAATCTATGACCGCGACACGGCCGTTGCTGTGCAGCGACACTCCCGGCTGGTCTCCCCAAAGGTCAGGCGACTTGTTAAAGTCCCAATTGGAGCCCTTAGGGAAATTCTCGCCGCTGTAATACCAGTTTTCTCCGTCAAGAGCCTTCCAGATGGCATACAGGGCATAGTAATCCTGGATATAGCCGTCCGTTTCGTGGAGGGCTATCTTGATGTCAGCCTCCGTGGTCTCATTGTCGGACACGGAGAAAGGTGATGCTGAAGGAGATGTAGTCGATTCCTTCAGGTTCTTTTCCTTGTCATATACCTTGTAGGCGGTGACATTGTAGTCTCCCGCAGGAAGCGAGAGAAGCGAGTCGCATTGGAGCGAGGAGGTCTGGTAACCGAACTCTTCGCTCTCATAGTCATCCTCGTCGAAATGAATCGAGAAAGAGACAGGCAGTTTTTCGAATGAGTATGAATGTATCGTCCCCGTTTTGCGTACGGTCAGGTCCACATATTTGATTTCATCAAAGGTATATGTGTCCGAGGCCTTCGTCACGGGTGAAGTGAATCCTGAATAGTCCTTTATGAAT
>JBJEJS010000081.1:0-3744 GCA_051878235.1 Candidatus Cryptobacteroides sp. | reverse complement strand
AAATAGCATATCCATTGCGGGATGAATCCCGCAGGCACATCCATAGTGAAGCCGAAGAAGTCCTTCATCTGGGTGGAGAAGATTGTCACGGCGATACCGCTGGTGAATCCCACCACGATAGGATAAGGGATGAACTTGAAGATGGCTCCCATACGGCACAGCCCCATCACCACAAGGATGACTCCAGCCATCAGGGTCGCTATGATGAGACCCTGCATACCGTACTGGGCGACGATTCCCGCCACAATCACGATGAACGCCCCCGTCGGTCCTCCTATAAGGAAATGCGACCCTCCGAAAAACGAGACGAGGAAACCGGCCACTATGGCGGTGATGAGACCCTGTTGAGGGGTCACCCCGCTCGCGATACCGAAAGCGATTGCCAAAGGCAGCGCGATGATTCCCACAATGACACCAGCAATCAGGTCAGAGACGAAAGTCTTGCGGTCATAGCCTCCTTTTCGGAACATTCCGAAAAGTTTCGGCCTGAAGACATCGGTAAGTTTTAGATTGATTTTCATAATCTGTTTTTTTAACACACACTAAAATATATAACCACTTTTTTTCGGGATATGTCACAGTCCCGGGGAGCCTCCCGCCGTCGATATGGCGGCAAACGACGCTCCCACATATTCCACAAGGTCGTGAGGGGATATTTTCAACTGCAGCCCGCGCACACCCGCGCTGACATAGATGAACGGAAGGTCCTCCGCGCTCCTGTCGAAATAGGTCGGAAACGGCTTCTTCATTCCCACAGGGGAACATCCGCCCCTAATATATCCCGTAAGCGGGAGCAGTTCCTTCATAGGTATCAGGTCACATTTCTTGTTGCCAGAGGCCTTTGCGGCCGCCTTCAGGTCCACCTCCCCTCCTCCGGGGACAACACAGACGAAATGCCCTGTCCTGTCGCCCTCCAGTACGAGGGTCTTGAAGACCTGCCCGATGGGCTCTCCCAACTGGGAGGCTATGTGTCCCGCAGACAGGTCGGACTCGTCCACCTCGTAGGGGACAAGTTCATATTTCACCCCCGCCTTGTCAAGCAGACGGGCGGCATTTGTCTTCTCTGTCTTTGTCTTTTTCATAACCCTTATGCCCCAAAGCCTTATCAGAAGCCCATATATGTCTCAAAACGGCGGGCCGAATTGAGTTCCGCCTCAAGAGAAGACGCGGCGACAATCTTGAAACTGACCTGGGTGGACGGTTTTGAGATTATCCTCATCATACCGTCAGCCCTTTCGGGAGTTCCGAAAACACCTTCGGGATAGAACATCCCGACGCCGAAGGAGACCTCACGGCCGGAGCAGCTGCCCTTCCCCCACAAGGAGATCACCCCTTTGCCGGTCTTTGCCGTCTGAGTGTCAGGACAGGCCACACCCGTGACAAAACGGACCTTCACCCCGTTCAGGACCTTGGCGGTCACCCAGGCATCCCTTTTCTTCGTGCTGACATCTATGCGGACGGAGACATCCACACTCTCCCCGCCGCAGAGCACTCCCCTTGAGACAATCTCGGCAAAAGAGCCTTTGGAAGTAGTCTCCACACGCGCGGTCCTGCCCTTGGTCGCAACCAGACGGACGACATTCTCCCCGTCAAACAGGGCGATTCCCCCAAGCCCGAGGGTCTGTCCCTCATCGAAGAAATCACCACCCGCCTCATATTCAGCAACGGCAAGGGAATCAGGAGCCCAGGCAAACTTCTCAAGTTCCAGCCCGCGCCCCGACTTTGAATACAAGTCAATGGCACCGCTCCCGTCAAAAAACAGGCGCAGGGCCATATAGGAATTTTCAACGGCAGGCCCTCCGAGACCGAGGCTGTCACGGAGATCCCCTTCAGATGACGATATTTCACTGACCTGCACACCGTCCGAAAGGCGGTAAAGGCGGCTGGCCGTCTGTGCGTGCATCCCCACTCCGACAAACAGGAGGGATGAAGCAATGAATATTGGCAATCTACTTTTCATAACATTATGTCATTCAGCCTCCACAGAAGGCTCGATATGGATTGTTATCTGTGTCTCATTCCCGAAACGCGAGGCAATTGCCCCTTCAACTTTTGTCGATATGTCGTGGGCTGCCACCACCGTGATGTCAGGATCGACCACGATGTGCGCCTCCATAATCACGGACGGCCCGTTCCTCCTTGTCTTCAACCCGTGCACATTCCGCACACCTTCAACAGATGAGGCAAGGTTGAGGATCTCCTGCTCCATCTCATCAGGAAGGGACACATCCAGAAGTTCCTTGACAGAAGGGACAGCCATCTTCACCGCAAGGACCAAAATGGCTATGCTTATGATGCAGCAGACGACAGGGTCAAGCACTATCCACTTGTCACCGAGGAACATCGCGCCGGCTATTCCGACAAGGGAGCCGACTGAGGAAAAGGCATCAGAACGGTGGTGCCACGCATTGGCGATGACGGCAGGACTGTTGACCTTCTTCCCCACTATGACAGTATATCTGTAAAGAATCTCCTTTGAGAGAATCGAGACAAGGGCGGCTCCCAACGCGAGATAGCCCGGACGGGGCACAGAGCCTCCGCCGAGGATTTCCCTGATGGACTCTATTCCCGCCGTCATCATCCTTGCGGCGACCACTATCAGAAGAAGGCTGACGATGAGGGTCGCGAAAGTCTCGAACTTGCCGTGCCCGTAGTCGTGGTCCCTGTCCTTTCCCTTTGCGGAAATCCTGACGAAGACCAGCACCACAATGTCGCTCAGAAGGTCGGACAACGAGTGGATTCCGTCGGCGAGCATCGCGGCACTGAAGCCGAACACCCCAGCCAGGATCTTCCCGACAGACAGCAGGAGATTCACCACCGAGCCGATGATGGTGACATTCTCTATTTTTCTTTGCCTGACGGCAGGTGACATTTCCATAGCGGCAAAATCTTATTCCGTTCTTTCAAAAAAAGAGAAATGGACATTCGCGTACTTCTTCTCCTTCACAAAGAAAGGATGAGCGGCGAAAGAGAATGTGTCAGGATGCTCAAGGATGAAATAACACCCGTCATTGAGTATGTCCTTGGCAAACACCCTGTCGGGAAGCGTCTCAAGACCGTCCAGAGCATAAGGAGGGTCCGCAAAAATCAGGTCGGCCTTCACCCTGCATATATCCAGGAAGTCGAAGACATTGTGCCTGACGACATTTACATTCCTCAACCCTAACTTCGAGGCGGTGGACCTTATGAACGAGACATTTTCAGGCGACTTCTCTATGCAATGCACCATTCCCGCCCCACGGGAGGCGAACTCGAAGGACACCGCCCCGCTCCCCCCGAAAAGGTCTATGACAGTCAGGCCGTCGAACTCATATTCGTTGCTGAGGACATTGAAGAGCCCTTCACGGGCAAAATCCGTCGTGGGCCTTGCCTTGTATCCCGCAGGAGGGGTTATCCTCCTGCCCTTCAGACTTCCTCCTATAATTCTCATAACACAAGTCTCACAAGTTCATAATCATCCTTTATCGTGGAGTTTGTGCGGCCCGCGGGACCTCTCCCCACCGCACATCCGTCAAGACGGGTCATTCGATATAGCCCACTGACTTGAAATAACGGCAGAGGGACTCTTCGTGCGAAGCCTCAAGAGGTGACCTGAAATACACTGTGGAGACTTCGGGATTCAACTGGAGCCTGTTCAGCACCAGAAAAAGGAAATATTCGGCAGTAGTGAAGTCCACCGCCTCAAAACTGTTGCAGAACAGAAGGTTTCTTCCCTGTGCCACAACAAGATACAATCTTCCGTCC
>JBJEJS010000080.1:0-3762 GCA_051878235.1 Candidatus Cryptobacteroides sp. | reverse complement strand
CTACAACCTATAAAACAACATCTAAAACAACGGTATCAACAACCTGCGATGCCTATTTCATTCCGACATTTGCATCGGTTAAGAATCTTATTCGTCTCTTGATGCTTGGTGATACAAGGTAAATAAATGTGCAATTCTGACCAGGTATCACAGCATAAGAATTTTCCTCTGAAAAGAGGTTTGAGGAGGCTGCCTGGGAAGGTAGCCTCTTTATTTTTTCATATTCCTTATCTGGACCTTTGCTCCCTTTTCCCCGCTGATGGCCTTCCTTTAGGAAAGAGCACCTTGATGTTGAGGGAAATGAAATGGGCGGTGGCCGTCAGGACATTCCCCTTTCTCGTGTCGTAGAGGAACTGCTCCTTGAAAGGACGGCCCTTCGGTGACATTATGGCCGCGTAACGCTGTTTCAGGGTAAATGCCCTGTCCCTCCATTTAGGCAGCCCGGGATTCCTGTCGCAGACCGCGAGCACCCCGGGGGCGACGACTGTGGTGACGCCGGCCTTGTCCGCCCTTATCCCATAGTCGAAATCCCCGAAACTGTGGCTGTATCGCGGGTCCATCGTCCCCAATGTCCTGAACGCGAATCTTGGCACGAGGACAAGGTTTCCGTTGAATGTGTCGCAGGGCACGGGAATGGTGTCGTCAGGCGGGATGAGCCTGCCTTTCCTTGTGCGTCCCCCGTAACTGAGCCTGCCTGAGGAATCCTCCGCAGTCCCCGCCACAATCGCCTTGTGCCTCAGATAATAGGAGTTCTCCAGAAGGGTCCCCAACGCCCCTGGCATCAGGACGGTGTCGTCGTTCAGCCAGATGTAGAAGTCGAAATCCTCCTTTGCGGCCTCCTCCCACGCCCGGATCATCCCGTGATTCCAGTAAAGGCTGCCGTCACCTTTGATGACTATGGTCTCGGGAAACTGGTCAAGGACCGCATCGGATGTCCCGTCGGTGCTTCCGTCATCTACCATATATACCGTAAAGTCATATTTCCCCTTCAATTCCCCGAACTGCTCACGGCAGGCCTTCAGACATTTCAATGTCCGGGCCTTGCGGTTGTGTACTGTCAGTAGAATTGCGGCTCTCATAATCTTCCGTTTCAGTCAAGTTTGAGCACTGCCATAAACGCGCTCTGAGGGACCTCCACAGTGCCTATCTGCCTCATCCTCTTCTTTCCCTGCTTCTGTTTCTCAAGGAGTTTCCTCTTTCGGGTGATGTCTCCTCCGTAGCATTTCGCGGTCACATCCTTCCTGACGGCCTTGACCGTTTCCCTGGCGATGATCTTCGCTCCGATGGCAGCCTGGATGGCTATGTCGAACTGCTGACGCGGAATCAGTTCCTTCAGTTTCTCGCAGATTTTCCGTCCGAAATCGTAGGCGTGGTCCACGTGTATCAGGGATGAAAGCGCGTCGGCAGGGTCCCCGTTCAGCAGAATGTCGAGTTTGACGAGTTTCGCCTCCTTGAAACCTACCACGTGATAGTCAAATGAGGCATATCCCTTTGAAATTGACTTCAGTTTGTCGTAGAAGTCGAACACGATCTCCGACAGGGGCATCTCATAGGTGAGTTCCAGCCTGTCGGCGGTTATATAGTGCTGATTGATGAGCACGCCCCTCTTGTCGAGGCAGAGTTTCATTATCGGACCGTAGAAATCCGCCTTGGAGATGACCTGCGCCCTGATGTATGGCTCCTCGATGTGGTCTATCAGTGTCGCTGCAGGCAGGCCTGACGGATTGTGCACATCCACGACCTCTCCCTGTGTGGTGTAAACCTTGTACGACACATTCGGGACTGTCGTGATGACATCCATCCCGAACTCCCTGAAAAGCCTCTCCTGGACAATCTCAAGATGCAGGAGTCCGAGGAATCCGCACCTGAATCCGAATCCGAGCGCGAGGGATGACTCCGGCTCGAACACCAATGAGGCATCGTTCAACTGGAACTTCTCAAGTGAGGAGCGCAGTTCCTCGTACTGGTCCGTCTCGACAGGGTACATTCCCGCGAAAAGCATCGGCTTCACCTCCTCGAATCCCGCAATCGCATCCGTGCAGGGGTTTTCCGTGTGCGTTATCGTGTCGCCCACCTTCACCTCGGCGGCCGTCTTTATGCCCGATATTATATATCCCACACTTCCGCAAGGAATCTCGTCCCTCGGGCACATCTTCATCTTGAGCACTCCCACCTCATCGGCGACATATTCCTTGCCCGTGTTGAAGAACTTCACCTTGTCCCCGTTGCGGATCGAGCCGTTGCGGACCTTGAAATATGCGATTATGCCCCTGAACGAGTTGAAGACAGAGTCAAAGATGAGAGCCTGAAGCGGAGCCTGAGGGTCACCTTTCGGAGACGGTATGCGCTCGACGATGGCATCGAGAACTTCCTTGACCCCCGCTCCCGTCTTTCCTGACGCCAGCAGGACCTCCTCTTTCGAGCATCCCAGAAGGTCTGTCACCTGGTCGGTGACCACCTCTATCATAGCGGAGTCAACATCTATCTTGTTCAGCACAGGTATGATCTCAAGGTCGTGCTCGATGGCAAGATAAAGGTTTGAGATGGTCTGGGCCTGGATTCCCTGGGTGGCATCAACGACAAGCAGCGCCCCCTCGCAGGAGGCTATCGCGCGGCTGACCTCATAGGAGAAGTCCACGTGCCCCGGAGTGTCGATGAGGTTCAGGATGAATTTCTCACCCTTGTACTCATATTCCATCTGGATGGCGTGGCTCTTGATTGTGATGCCCTTCTCCCTCTCCAAATCCATAGAATCCAGCACCTGGGCCTCCATATCCCTGCTGCTCAGGGTGTTGGTGATCTCAAGCATCCTGTCGGCAAGAGTGCTCTTGCCGTGATCTATATGCGCTATAATGCAGAAATTCCTTGTGTTGTTCATCAGTTCTCCTTGTAATCCTGCAAAGATAATTCAAATACCGAAAAAAATGCGTACTTTTGTCAAGATGTGAAAATTCCACAAAATATTTATATTGGTATTATGGCAAAAAACACCGAAGAACTTAAAAAAATCGCATCTCAGGTCAGGAGGGACATCGTGAGAATGGTCACCGGAGCGAAATCCGGGCATCCTGGGGGCTCGATGAGCAGCGCGGATTTTCTTACCGCACTTTATTTCAATGTGATGAAACACGACCCGTCAACCTGGAGAAGGGACGGCAAAGGCTCTGATGTTTTCATCCTTTCAGCCGGGCATCTCACCCCGGTCTATTATTCCCTTCTTTCAAGAAGCGGGTATTTCCCTGCCCAGGAACTCGGCTCCTTCAGGAAGTACGGGTCAAGGCTTCAGGGACATCCTTGTGTCGAGTCTGGACTTCCAGGGATATTCCAGGCTTCAGGCTCTCTCGGCCAGGGGCTTTCCGCAGCGGCGGGATTCGCGCTTGCAAAGAAGATGGACGGCGCTCCTGAGACCGTCTATGTTATGATGGGTGACGGAGAATGTGAGGAAGGGCAGATTTGGGAGGCGGCAATGTTCGCAGCACATCACAAACTCGACAACCTCATCGGTCTTGTGGACTGGAACGGTCAGCAGATCGACGGGAAAATCGACGATGTTGGAGGAGTCGGCGACCTGGTGGCGAAATGGTCGGCATTCGGCTGGACCGTGCTCACTTGCGACGGACACGATTTCGACAGGATATTGGAGGCTTACTCGGCAGCGAAGGCTGAGGCGGGAAAGGGCCGTCCTGTGGTTATCCTGATGAAGAGCGATATGGGTCACGGGGTTGATTTTATGGCTGGTACCCACAAATGGCACGGCAAGGC
>JBJEJS010000079.1:0-3771 GCA_051878235.1 Candidatus Cryptobacteroides sp. | reverse complement strand
AGCAGGGACTCGTCGATTCTCATCCCGGCGGTCCATATCTCAAGGTTGTCCAGCGGTCCCTCAACGGCAGCCACCCCGGAGATGCGTCCGTCGAAATCGGAGAATATGGCATCCACGAAAGGATGGAAATAGCCGACTTCCATACTGTCAAGGACGGCCTGCATCTCAAGCCTTTTCAGGGAAGGGGAGTAGCTCCCGTCCACATCGAAGGTGCTTTTCCCCTTGATGTCATTGGCAAGGCTGATGTCGAAACGCTTGTAGTCCGGATTCCATTTGCTTGAGACATCCAGTCTTCCGAGGTTTCTTCCCGCCACTCCTGCGGAGTCGCAGACAAAGTCCGCGAGAAGCGCCCTGCTTCCCGATGGGGATGTCACCTGCGCCATACCTGTCACCAGTCCCGTGATTGAGGCGTTCTGCTTCATCAGAGGGTTGATTATCGACAGGTCGAAATTCTCCAGGTTTATGCTCAGGGTGTCCGTGCCTGAATTTGAGAAGCCTCCCGATGCCGTGACAGCCTGCGAGTCGCTGCGGAACTCCATATTTCCGATATATATGTCCTTTCCGCGTATTGTGGCTTCTGAATGGTATATGTTCCATTGCCGCGAGTTGAGATATACGGTGGAAGGCAGAAGTTCCATCTCGTATTCCGTCTTGCCTTCATTCTGCGAGACATTGCAGACCATCACGATTTCGCCCTTGTTGTCAAGGTCACCCCTGTTGTCATAGCGGAACGCCACTCCGAGATGGTTGTTGTCTGCGAAAAGTTCGATGTTGCCGTCCTTGAGAAGGAGGGATGCCGCGCTGATCTCGCTGCTGGTGAGCCTTCCTGTCAGGGTGTTGTCCAGATTGTCAAGGTCAAGATGTATGTCCTTGATGTATTGCTCCTTGAAGGCAATCCTCCTGGAGTCCATCCCGACCTTGAGCTTGCCGTCGTGGTCCAATGTGAGGCTCAGGGAGGAGTTTCCCGCTATGTAGATGCCTGGGGCGATGAATGACAGGAGCCCCGATGTCTTTATTGTCTCGACGGACACGCTGTAGTCGTTTCCGCTGAAGTCCGCTTTCCCGACATCCTTCAGGGCTGGTATTTCCTTGTTGAGAGTGACTGCCTTCAGGTCACGGATGAACGTGGTGATGGAAGATGATCCCGAATATTCACCCTTTAGGAATTTCGAGTCCAATGTGATGCGGTCCCTTCCGCTGCCCGTCTGCGAGGAGACCGTGATGTCGCCGATGTCGTGCTGCCCGAGGTCGTTCTCAAGCACCAGTCCTGCAATCTCGATGTCTCCGGAGAGTTCCCCGTCCGTCTTGCTGATGAAGTCCGCCTTTGTCCTGAACTTGACTTCCGACCTGCCCCTGCGGTCAATGTTGAGGGCGTAGAGGTCGGCGTAACCGAGGTTGGCGTAAAACCTGTAAAGCGCCTCGTCCGTCTTCTTGGAAGTTGTGACGACACCTTGGAAAAGGAAGTTGAGGTTGGGGTCGGAACAGATGAGTTTCCCGTCGAAACGCCCTCCTTCCAACAGACCTTTAGCCTGGATATTGCCGTAGTCGTAGTCATTGAAGTTGAGACGGCCTATTTTGAGGGAGTCGATGGAGACCCTGTTACCTGACTGCTTCCCTCCGAATTCTGCCGTGAGACCTGCATCAAGTGTACATTCCCCGACAGGTGCCTTCGGATATATCTTTTTGACGATCAAGTCCTTCGCCCCAAGTGTCCCGCTAAGCCCCAAGGCTCCTCCCTTGTCCATAAGGCCGTTGATTGTGATTGCCGCGTCAGCCCCTCCTGCGGATGAACGGACGGAAGCCTTGATTCCGAGACTGTTCAGCGGCCCTTTGACCGAGGCGTTCATCTTGAAGTCCACCCCCTTGCCGAACTGTCGGATGTTCAGGTCGCTGCCCTTTGTCCACGAGTTGATGAAGCGGTCGAGGCCGTAGGAGGAGAATGTTGTGTTCTCAAGTCTCAGGTCGGTCTTCAGGTCATCTGTCTCAGGGAGGTCGTTGATTGTTCCTGAGATCCTGCCTGTGAATCTTCCGCTTCTTGTCGAGAATTCAATCCCTGCGAGGGAAAGGTTGCGGACCGTCCCCCTGCCCCTGCCTTTCACGGACATCATCAGCGGATTGCCGTTCAACTGTGGGACAAAATATGACAATGACTTGAAGTCCAGGTCCGATTCATCCAATTCTATCTCCATCACGACCTTGTCGATGTAGTCCTTGAAATCGTCCACATCGTCATACAGCATCGCGAACCTGTCCAGGTGGACATTGCTCCAGAGGTCCGTCAGGCGGATGTCAAGGATTTCCGCCATCCCTCTGCCGACCCTCGTCCTTCCGGAGATGGAAGTGACAGAATATCCGCTTTTCTCCCTGAAAGACAGGTGGTCCAGTTCCCCGGTCATTATTTTTCCTGTAAGCCTGAGATGCCTTCCCCTCGCCATTATGTCATCCACATCGAGGTCGCACCAGTCGATTCCGCCGTTGTGCCTGGTGCCTCTGTCCGTGGTGTAGTCCTTCATCCTGAAACGGATGTTGTCAATGCCCAACTCCTTGATATGGAACACCTCTTTTGGCACGACTTCCTTTCTGGAGGATTTGGGGATACGGAATATTCTTGTAAGGTTTGTGGAAGTCTCCCCGTCTTCGAGCACGAGATTCAGGACAGCCCCTGCGATATAGACCTCGCTGATGTTCACGCTACTTCCGAGAAGCCCCTTCAGGGAGAATCTTGCGAGGATCCTTGAGGCTGTGAAGAAAGTGTCTATGGGCTCTGTGCCGATTCTTTCGAGTTTCTCCCTCGCCTCCCTGTCCGTGACATCTTCCTTGACGACCGAGCAGGGCATCTTGTCCACTATGGTCACATTGTTGAGAATCAGTGTGCTGAACGGCTTGAACTGGATTTTGTCAAACGAGATGTCGCCATCGATGAGTTTTTCCGAAACCGCCTGTGCGGCCTTGCGGGCAAGATAAGTCTGGACGGCAGGCACCTGCAGGATGAGAATGCCTGCTGATATCAACACGATCAAGCCCAGAACCGTGTAACGGATTATTTTCAACGCCTTTTTGATGGCCCGCAAGTTTATTGGTATGTAAACTGCAAAAATAGTGAAAAAATTGTGTAAGTTTGCAATCTCAAACCAACCGCAGACTTATAATGTTGAAAATCTATTGCAAAAACACGGGGACATACAAGGAGTTCCAGGAAGGGACCTCCCTTTTGGAGATGCTTCCGCAGTTCGATTTCGAGAAACCGTATCCGATTGTCTCCGCCAAGGTGAACAATGTTTCGCAGGGACTGAAGTACAGGGCATTCAACAACCGTGATGTGGAATTTCTTGATTATAGGACCTACAGCGGCAGGAATGTCTATAGCCGCTCCCTGTGCTTTCTGCTCTGCAAGGCGGTGCAGGACCTTTTCCCGGGAGGGCATGTGGTGATGCGCCGTCCGATTTCCAAGGGATTCTTCTGTGTGGCTGAAAAGGGGGACGGGACTCCTCTTGGGGAGGCGGACATCGATGCGGTAAGGGACAGGATGACATCGCTCGTGGAACAGGACATCCAGTTCCGCAGGCACGATGTCCAGGTGCAGGAGGCCATTGACATATTCTCCTCCCTGGGACAGACCGACAAGGTGAAGCTTCTCCGTTCCTGCGGTGACGTGTATGTGAAATATTATTCCCTGGACGGCACTCCGGACTATTACTGCGATGTCCTTGTGCCGTCGACGGGCTACCTGAAGATATGGTCCATCAGCCCGTACAACGGGGGACTTCTCCT
>JBJEJS010000078.1:0-3793 GCA_051878235.1 Candidatus Cryptobacteroides sp. | reverse complement strand
GGCAATCTGGATGGTCCCGTCCGCCATAAACTCCTGAAGTTTCTTCGGAGGTATCATATCTCCCAAAGCATCATACAGGGGCTGAAGATACGGGTCCAGTTTGTCCTTGAGGTCTCCCGGCAGGAAGCCGAGCCTTTCTCCTGCCTCGACGGCGGGCCTTGTCAGGATTATCCTTTTTATTTCCCTGTTCTTCAATGCCCTGACCGCCAATGCTATGGCTATATATGTCTTTCCTGTTCCCGCAGGTCCGACTGCGAAGACAAGGTCATTCTCAAAATATGCACGGACCATATCTTCCTGCGTGCGGTTGCGTGCCTTGACAGGTTTCCCGTCCGTCCCATAGACTATGACGGAATCCCCGCTGACAGGCAGGGCTGCTGTCTGACCCTCAATGTCGAATATGTCCTCCACATCGTAAGGGGTGAGATTCATCTTGCGGTGCCTGCGCACAATCAGCATATTTATTTTCTCCCTGAAATCCTCCGCATCCTCCTCCTTCCCGTCAAGAAGAATCTCATTTCCGCGCGCCACCACCTTCAATTCAGGATAGTGCCTGCACAGTTCCTCAAGAATCTTGTTCCCCGCACCGTAAATCTCTATCGGGTCTATTGCGTCAAGTTTTATGGATGTCCTCATTTCAGTATCTCCAGAATCCGTTGGTATGTCGAGACCATTTTGTCATAGTCGGAAGGATCTTTCCATTCGGACCGTCTTCCGAGGTATTTCTTGACAGGAATTGTTGTGTGGCTGTCCCTGAGCCGTCCCGGGAGCGAGCACCAGGTCAGTTCAAACTCGGGATCGCCCGCCGTGCAGGTCCCGTCAGAATGTCTTATGACAGGCAGGGTCACCAGAAGCCCTATCTGAGTGTTTGTGGCACTCATATTCGATATGAAATTCCCCAGGGAATAGACCACAGGGACTTTCTTCCATCCTGCGGGACAAAGAAGCCCGTCGTAAACCGCCCTGTCCTGCACGACGTGGGGATGCGAGCCGATGACCGCGTCCGCCCCAAGCCTGACGAGATATTCCGCAGTCTCCTGCTGCCTTGCCGAATGGTCAAGTTTGTACTCGATTCCCCAGTGGGGGAGTGCGATGATGAAATCCGCATTGGCACGCGCCCGTGCCATAGCCTCCGCAAGTTCCTCCTTCCCCATATCAGGAACTTTCGGATAACCTTCCTCAAAATTGACATTTGTGCCGTAGGAGAAATTCAGCAGGGCTATTCTTGTGCCTTTGACCTCCACAATCAACGGGTGTCCCGCCAGAACGGATTCCCTGTCACGGAAGCATCCTGTGTGCGATATCCCCTTCCCGCTCATTGAATCATAGACCTCCAGCGTCCTCAAAGCCCCCTCGGGGCCCTGGTCGAAGATGTGGTTGTTGGCTGTCAGAAAGACATCCACTCCGCAGTCCGCCACATAGTCCGCATAGGATTCGGGGGCGCAAAATGACGGATAGCCTGTGAAAGGAGCACCCGCGAGGGTGAACTCCATATTTGCCACGCAGAGGTCCGCCTCCTGCATACAATCTTTCAGGTCAATGAAATATGGGGAGAAATCATAGCAATCGGAATCTTCCGCCCTCGCTCCCGTATGGGATGAGGAATAACGGGCGAAACAGTTCTCAATCTGTGCGGTGTGCAGCATTATGTCCCCGACAATGACAACCTTCAGGGTGTCGGCAGGCTTCGGGAATGGCCTCCCGCAGTCCGGTCCGGGAAATGTCCCGATGCAGTCAGATTCCCGGAACGACCCTGTCCTTGGGAGGATTCCTCCAAAAGAGACCGCCCAGATTGCCGCAAGGGCTGCCGCAAATTTTATGAAACTACAGAATTTCCTCATTCAGAACCACATTGTCAAAATTCAACCTGATCTTCATCCAGTTGGTAAGCCTCTCCTTCTCCTCTGCGGTGAGTTCCCTCTCCGTGCGTATGACGATGAAGACGGCATCTGTGCGTTCCATCCGTGATGTCTCGACCTTTGCGCCCCGGGACATGAATATCTCCCTGATGGACGGATATTGGTTAGTGACCTCCTTGGCGATCTGCACATACGGAATCTCCTCACCCTGGAGTTCGCTGATCCTCATTTCGAGCCTCTTTATCTCCGCGTCCCTCTTGCTTATTTCGGAATCTGACCTTTCATATATACCCTTGACTATTTCGGATTCGCTCGCCCCCTCGGAGAGGAAGTGCTCCGTGATTATAATCTGGTCCCTTTCTATTCCATATTTCAGGGCGTCGTCGAACATCTTTTCCTTCTGGGCAACGGACATTGTCTCGCCCGAGATGAACAGTTCCACCTTCGAGCCTTTGTGGTGGGAGATCCTGTAGTCGTAGATATATGCGTTCTCAAACGACTTGTTGTCGGAGACGAAGGCCTCCACATCCTTGTCGAAGTTGTTCTCCTTCACCATCACAATTGCCGAAACGATGCTCGGGATGATCATCACAAGGACGACCACTGTGATGACGATTCTTGTCCTCTTGTGGGTCTTTTCGCTCGCGAACTCCGCCTCCTTGAAGTGCATATACTTGACGGTTAGGTAAGTAGCGAGCATAATGAATATGCAGTTTATGAAAAAGAGATACAGGGCTCCGAAGAAATATGTCAGATTCCCGCTCGCGAGCCCGAATCCCGCCGTGCACAAAGGAGGCATAAGGGCGGTTGCAATGGCGACTCCCGAGAAGACGGTCCCTTTCTCTTTCCTGCAAAGTTCAAAGATTCCTGCGAAGCCGCCGAACAGGGCGATGAGCACATCGTAGATGGTCGGGTTGGTCCTCGCCAGCAGTTCAGTCGGGTTGGACAGGCTCAAAGGCGTTATCAGAAAATAAAGGAAGGATGCCAGAAGGCTGATGCAGACCATAACCAGAAGGTTCTTCGCGGAGTCCCTCAGCAGGCTCAAGTCATTGATTCCCAGACCGAGACCGATGCCGATTATAGGTCCCATAAGCGGGGATATGAGCATCGCTCCGATGATTACCGGAGTGGAGTTCACATTCAGGCCGACTGAGGCGATGATTATCGAGAAGGCAAGAATCCAGATGTTCGGACCCTTGAACACGATGTTTGACCTGATTGCCCTTTCTGCCGCTGTCGTGTCGACATGCTCCGAGATGTTTGCTATTTCTTTTATCTGGTTCCAGACCGAGTTGAATACGGACATATTTATCAATTTTTTGAAGTAAGATTTTGCAAATATAGTCACTTTTATTTTGTGCCCGAGTATTAAATCGTTAAATTTGCGCTTTGCGCAATGCTGAAAAATATGGAGATTGTTGCTAAAATAATCAGGAAGTTCCCGTTTGTCCTTCTTCTCATCCCTGTCCTGATGCTGTCGGGCTGCGATTTCTTCAGGAGGGTTGCAGGAAGGCCGGATTCGGAGGAACTTGCCGTCATCAGGACCGAAGTGCTCCGCAGGCAGGCCGCCGAGCGTGATTCCATAGCCGCCGTGAAGGCGCGTGAGGATTCAGTCAGGGCGGAACGCGCCCGTGTTGAGGATTCCCTGCGCACCGTTGAGGCTGTCAAGTCGTTTGTCGGGAACATTCTTTCCGCCTCATCACTCGGGGGCATCTCAGGAAGCGCTTCCAACAGATATTATATCGTGCTTGGCTCGTACAAAATGGGGTCCAATGCCAGAGCCCTTGCCGCAAAGGCTTCCGCAGCGGGTTACAGGACCGAACTTGTCGGGATGAGGAATTCCCTCATCATTGTCGCGGTTGACCCCTCCGACAAGATTGCCGACATACTCAAGTCGCTCCGCAGGGTGAGGCTTGAGAACTTCTGTCCTGAGG
>JBJEJS010000077.1:0-19560 GCA_051878235.1 Candidatus Cryptobacteroides sp. | reverse complement strand
ACTGGCTCGGGGAGGTCCTGAACAAATTCGCTCCTCAGCAGAGTTACAATCTCACCATCAGCGGAGCGGTGGGAAGCAGCGGATATATGATATCATACAGATATTTTGACCAGAAGGGACTTACTGTAGGCTCGACCACCGGAGAGAAAAGGCACAATGTCCGTTTCAAGATGAACACAAAGCTGATTGACAGGCTGACCCTTTCCTCAAACATCTCCTACACCTATAAGAATGTGACCAATCCGGTAAGTTCGCTCACCAACGGAGGGGGTGCAATCTACAATGCGATGAGGATTGCTCCGAATGTGCCGGTGAAATACACGGACGGGACCTGGGCATACGGAGGCGGAAACACCAACCCTGTGGCTGTGCTTTATGACGGAGGGACATCCTCGACTTCTGCGGATGAGTTCTCCATTCTTGAGACCCTCAAAGTGGACATCCTCAAGGGGTGGGACATCAGCGCGACTTACAATCTCACTAACACCAACGGTTTCCGTGAGATTCTGAAGAAGACCATCACCTTTGTCAATCCCGACGACAACTCCACCTACCGTTACCAGTATCCGAACTCCCTGAAGAATATCGACAGCAGGAACATCCAGCAGACATTCATCCTTCAGAGCAACTTCGACTTCACTTTCGGACGGCACAATCTCAGCGGAGTGGTGGGATTCTCCCAGGAATGGTACAAAGCAAGGTCCTTTGAGGCGTCAAGGTCCAATCTTACCACTGAGGACAACCCGACATTGAATCTCGGAGACCCGACATCGATGAGCAACGATGCCAGTTCGTCGAGATGGGCGTTACGCTCGGGATTTGCAAGAGTCAGTTACAATTATGACGAGAGATACCTTCTTGAGTGCAATATCCGTTACGACCTTTCCTCCCGTTTCCACAAAAGCAGCAGGGGAGGATGGTTTCCTTCATTCTCTGCGGGATGGAGGCTGTCCGAGGAGAAGTTTATGTCTTTCGCAAAACCTGTGTTCGACAATATCAAGATCCGCGCTTCTTGGGGAATGCTTGGAAACCAGTATGTCGGCTCTTCTGACTATCCTTATCTGTCCGTGTTGGAGGCATACTCCTCAGGACTGTCACTCATAGGGACATCCGCCACGACTGGATATGTCCAGTCTGTTCTTGCCAATCCTTCCCTGACTTGGGAGAAAATAAAGATGTTCGATGTCGGCATCGACCTTGCGATGCTCTCAAACAGGCTCACCTTCAGTTTCGACTGGTACAACAAAAACACGGAGGACATCCTTCTCCAATTGAACTATCCCGCCCAGATCGGAGCTAAGCCTTCCGAGGAGAATGCGGGAAAGGTGAACAACCGGGGATGGGAACTCGACCTGGGATGGCGTGAGCAGAGGGGGGACTTCTATTATGGGATAGGGTTCAACCTCTCGGATGTCAAAAATAAAATCACCGACCTCGCCGGCAACGCCCCTGACCTCAGCGGGACCCAGATAAGGATGGAGGGCTATCCGATAGACGCATTCTACGGCTACATCGCCGAAGGTCTGATGACCGCCGAGGACTTCAAGATCAGCGACACCCAGAACCATATCTACAGCCTTCCTAAGATTCCTGTCATCATCGGCAACTCCTATCAGCCGGGAGACATCAAGTACAAGGACATCAGCGGACCGGACGGAGTTCCGGACGGCAGGATCACTCCTGAGTACGACAAAGTCGTCATAGGCAGCAATATACCGAGGTACACCTACAGCATCAGGGGGGACTTCGGCTGGAAGGGAATCGACTTCAGTTTCGTCATCCAGGGTGTGGGCAAATGCGACGGCTATCTGACCGGGACCGCAAGGCACGCCTTCCAGGATATGTCCGCATACCCTCAGAAGGTCCACCTCCAGAGGTTTAATGTGGTCAGCAATCCTGACCCGAACGCTTCCTATCCTCGCCTTACCTACAACACAAGTTTCAACCAGAGCACCTTCTCGACCTATTGGCTGGAGGATGCCTCCTATATGCGTCTGAAGAATGTCCAACTGGGCTACACTTTCCCGAAGAAATGGATGCAGAAAGCCAGAATAGACAATTTCAGAATATATGTCTCAGGTGACAATCTCTTGACTGTGAGCGACTTCTTCTATGCTTACGACCCGGAGACCCCGGTATCGAGTGGAGGATATTATCCTCAGGTGAAGACATTTGTCATCGGTCTCAACATAACATTCAAATAATGGAGGTAGATATGAACAGAATAAAGATATTGATATATGCCCTCTTTGCATCCGTCTCTTTGGCGATGGTGTCCTGCAATGACGATTTCCTTGAATGTGCTCCGCAGGACCAGTTGACCGACGCCAATTTCTGGAAGACGGAGGCGCATCTGGTGAGTGTGGCGAACACTTTCACGGCATCCCTTCAGGGCAAATACTGGCTCAACATAACGGAAATTATGGCTGACAGCGCCCCTTGGGCTGTGGTGACGGCGTTCAGGACAATCGGCGGAGGAAACTACACCACAGAGACCTCCCAGATAAATTCCCTTTGGGTGACGGCTTTCACCAACATCGGAAGGACAAATTATTTCCTGAACAATTACAGCCGCGCCACCGGAGTCAGTGAGAACATCAGGGAGCGTTACGCTGCTGAGGCTTATTTCTACAGGGCCTACAATTACTGGGTCCTTACATCCTATTTCGGGGATGTGCCTTACATCACTGACGAGTTGAGTGTCGAGTCCCCTGATGTCTATCGCGGCAGGGACCCGAGGCAGACCGTCATAGACAACATAACAAAGGATCTTGAGGACCATTACAGGGCTCTGCCTGAATATGTCGCTGCCGGTTCTGCGGAATTCGGAAGAATCTCACAATGTGCCGCCCTTGCCCTCCTTTCAAGGATATATCTCTATAACGAGATGTGGGACAAGGCCCTGGACGCTGCCGGAAGGGCTATGGCGAATCCTTATTATGACCTCTATTCCACAGGAAATCCGGACCACGATTATGTGGACCTGTTCAATTACACCGGCAGGGCTTCACGCAATGCCGCCAACAAGGAGGTGCTGCTTGCCTTTATCAGCAACTATGACCTCGGAGAGGCCTCAAGGACATCACACAATTTGTCAAGAGAATGTTGGGTCCCGGGAGACTATGCCCGTTTTGTCCCGACGGCAAGTATGATAGAATGTTATCTTACCGACGAGGGCAAGATTTGGGATTCGTCCTCTGCCGCCACCTACGAGGATGTATTCAAGCGCAGGGACCCGAGGATGACCCAATCGATTCTTGCCCCTGGAACTCCGTGGGAGGGAGGCACAAGCGGCGACCTTGCGAGCACTGACGATAAAATCTATACCTATCCGAAACTTACGAACACAAAGGACGGCTGTATGACCTACACGGGCTATTATATGCGTAAATATGTTGAGCCGTCAACCGTCCAGTTCGTAGGACACGACGACAACGACATCATTATGTTAAGGTATGCCGAAGTCCTCTTCAACTACATCGAGGCGAAGGATATGCTCGGGGGTGTCACCCAGGAAGACCTTGACAATACGATAAACCGGCTCAGGAACCGTGTGGGGATGGTCCCTCTGAAGTTGACCTCGATTCCTGAAGGCTCCGACCTCAGGACGGAAATCCGTCGTGAGAGAAGGGTGGAACTCTTTTTCGAGGGACACAGGTATTTCGACATCATCAGGTGGAAACAGGGCGAACTCCTCGGAGAGGACCTTCTCGGAGTGAAGCGTAAATGGCTTGACCAGTCAAGGCTTGCGGTGGACCTCAATACCCTCGAATGGAAGCAGAAGAACGGGGAGGACTATCTCCTTCTTGAAACGGGCAGGACATTCAATCCGGAGAAGCACTATCTTCTTCCGATACCTTTCAAGCAGATGCAACTCAATCCGAATCTTGCGCCCCAGAATCCGGGCTGGAATTAAACTATGAAGTCCATATCATTGAATATTGCAGCGGTTCTCCTGTCCCTGACCGCATCCGTACAGGTCTTGTGCGGACAGGAGGTCTCCCTCAGGGTGATGTCGATGAACATCAAGGAGGGAGGCAGTTATTGTGGGTACAAGGCCCAGCCTTACGCCGATCTCATAAATGAGTACAATCCGGATGTGGTCGCCTTGCAGGAGGTTGACTGGAAAACGGTGAGGAACGGCGGGGTTGACTGGCTGAATGAGGTCGCCCTTCTGACGGGGATGTTCCCGTATTACTCACAGTCATTCGCCTATCAGGGAGGGGGATTCGGGAATGCCCTCCTGACGCGCCTGCTGTTCTACAGGGCCGAAAAGATTCTCTCTGTCATCGAGGGCGCGAGGGAGACCCGCTCAACGGCGTGGGTATATCTCAGCCTGCCTTCCGGGGCTTCAGTAAGGGTCGCCACCACGCATCTTGCCTTGGAGTCCTCCGAAATAACGACAAGGAACATCGCGGATGTCAACAAGAAGATTTTCGCTTCGGACGACCTTACCCCGACCCTGCTCATAGGTGATTTCAACGCTACGGATGACAGTGACGCAATCGCATACGCCAAAATCAAATGGCAGGAGATAGGCTCCGGTACCGGTCCTACCATCCCTTCGTCCGGGCCGACGAAAAAACTCGACTATGTGATGGGCTTCCCGAAGAATTGGTCATATACGGAATATAAGATATTGGCATATCCGGAACTTTCCGACCATTGTTTCATCGTTGCCGATGTCGTTTATGGAGGAAAATGATATGAGATATATGACATATATAAGGAATATGTTGGCTTTTGCGCTTCCTTTCGTCGCGCTTTTGCTTCTTCCCTCCTGCAATACGGACACCTCTTCTTCAACGGGAGACGGACCGGGGGATGAGGAGGTCCTTCCTGAACCTCCGGAGCAGGCGGATGAGTCCAATGTCTTCATCGTGGACTTTTTCACGGCGCTTGACGCGGAGGGTGACTTCTTCGCCAGAAGGGATGTCGGAGTCGCCTCCCAATATGTGAACGACCTGAGCGGAAAACGCCCTGTGGCGGTGATGTTCGACAGGACAGACTTCACTGTCGGAAAACCTTCTCCGATGACTTCCATTTCCTATGCTACGGGATGGTGGCCTTTCTTCGCCCAGAGTTCCGGGCTTGAGGACGGAGTGGTGAAAGGCACGGGGATAGTCACTCCCTACACGGTTTCGGATTATGGCGGCTGTGCCGTTGACGGGGCGTATATGTCAGGCTGCCTGATACCGCTTCCATTGAGCACCGCGACAAAGGTTTATGTCTCCACAGCGGGAATGATGGATGCAGGAAAAATGGCATCCATATGTTCGGTGAGACTCTCCGCGATGTCGGACAATGTGGTCGTGATCGGCACTGTGCCTGCCGGGGATGCTGATGCCCTTGCAAAGTATGCGGTTTCCGTAGGTTTGCGGATGGCCCTTCTCGGAAGTGAGGGGACCGCGTTGGACCTTTTTGTCCTGACGCCTGCGGAATATGTGTGCCGTTCTATGGAGCAGAACCGTAGGGTGAATCTTCCATATTACAGAATATCGATTGAGAAATGGAAATAATGAACAGATTGACAAAGATCGCGGCTGCCGTCGTCCTGGCTCTGTCGCCTGCCGCCTTGCCCGCTTTCGGTACAGATGCGGACACCTTGAAGATTATGACATATAACCTCCGTTTCGGGGAACTTGCCTCAATGGAGGAGATAGGCTCGTACATCGCCTCCGAGTCTCCTGACATAGTGGCCCTTCAGGAATGTGACTGGGCGACTTACCGTGAGAGGGCCCCGCACCAGAACGGGGTAAGGTTCCTGAACGAACTTGCCTGGAGGACAGGGATGTTCGGGGCATACGGCAAGTCCATAAACTACAAGGGAGGATATTACGGGATAGCCCTGCTGAGCCGTTATCCGATTCTGAAGGTGGAGCGCACGGCCCTGCCTAAGAAGGACAAGACCGAGCAGAGGAGTATGCTCGCGGCGGACATTGAACTTCCGGACGGCTCTGTGGTGACATTCGTCTGCACTCATCTTGAGGTGTCCTCGTCTGAGGACCGTCAGATTCAGGTGAAGTTCATCAACAAAAAACTTGGAGGAATATCCAATCCTGTCATTCTTGCAGGCGATATGAACTCGAAGCCTGACTCTCCGGAGATGGCCTTCCTGCGCTCGAAGGGCTGGACTGACCTGACGGACCGCAAACCTACCTACCACACATCCGCTCCTGCGGACAAGATAGATTACATATATATCAGATATTCAGGAAAAACCGAACTTCTCGGGACCGGGGTCAAGGAGGGCGTACTCCTTTCCGACCATTTCCCGGTGGTTTCTGACATAGTAATACATTAAACACCAATCAAACTTTTAGTAAAATGAAAAAGACAATTTTTGCCATCGCAATTGCGGCACTTGTACTGGTGTCGTGCGAGAAAAAGGATTCCAAGAATGAGGAGATTCCTCTTGATGCAACCCTGACACTTGTTTCTGAGGTGGGTGATTTGACATACGGAACTCCTGTGACCCTGAAAGGCACAATCGTCTCCACAGAGACTGTCGAGACTGCACAGTTCACCGCTGTGAAGAAGTCAGGCGAGACTTACACCGCTGTCGGAACTGCACAGAGTGCCGAAATTGACGGTAATGATGTCGAACTCCTTTTCTTCCCGGACTCAAAGGATATGACCGATGTTGAGGTTGTCCTTGCGGCAGGAACAAAGACCGCAAAGTTCTATTTCGAGGCCGGGACCGTGACAGGAGACCTTGCCGGAACAGTCTGGACAAACGACGCTGTGTCCCTTACGGCAGACAACAAGGTCGCCACACACGACAACGATCCTGAGAACTATCCTCTTGAGGGGACGGGCGCAGGTTCGGACACCAAATCATTCTTCTCAATGCACGGTGTGAAAATCGGTGACAATGTTGAGCACATCCTCAGCCTGACCCAGTTGCGCGCCGTTGACGGTCTGAACGCAAGTATGTGCTTCCTGAACTGTCTCCAGAACACCAAGAACAACGCCTACATCGCCGGTCAGAGGGGCTATATGTTCTCAGGAATGAAGGCCTCTGCCATAGGCGGCGGCACAACAGGACGCCAGTGCGACATCTATGAGGTTGACGGTCACGGAATCAAGGACGCCAATGTTGACATCAACTTCGGAATCAAGGTGGTGAACGGTTCCTGGGCAGGCGACAAATATGACGAGGAACTCTACAAATATGTGGATGCCCTCTTCCTCAAGGTTGTCACCGACGAGACAGAACTTTCAAAGATGAAGGCTTTCTATTATCTTTCAGACATCCAGAAGACCCTTGACAACGCCACCCTCGGAGTTGAGGATAATCCTACAAGCCTGACGAAGAACACATTCCTCCGCCGCTGGACCGACGCAGGTGACAATGCCACAGCAATGGGCAAGGCTACCGTTGAGAATATGCGTGCAGGCGACTACCTCATCATCAGCAGCAAGAGGGGGACTGATGATGCTCCGGAGTACTATTATGGAATCGTGCAGATTATGCAACTTCCTGACGATTCAGGTGCATTCGTGACAGATGAGGCCACAGGCAAGAAATATATAGACAGGGAGAAGGCTGCCGACCTCTTTATGAAGTCCGTATATCTTGACATCAGGACTCAGTGCGAGATCATCAAATAATTCAGTATAAATAATTTTGCGGGTCCGGGCGGAAATCCGGACCCGTTTTGGCTCAGACATTATGAGGAAGTTTTTAGCCACAGTTTCTTTTCTTGCCGTGCTGTTGTCATTCGGATGCTCCTCTGGGGAAAGCAGGTTGATGGTACGGGGCTCGGCGGATGCGATAGAGAGGATGTTCGGACATATTGACAATCTTGAGATAGGGTATATGGAACCTTCGGGCCCGTCCGACCGTTACCTGGTCGAGGCGCGGGACGGCAGGCTCTCCGTCAGGGGAAGCAGCCCGTCGGCCGTCTGCTATGCCTTCGGAAAATATCTGCGTGAGGCTTGCGGGACAATGCTCACCTGGGGCGGCTCCAATCTCAATATACCTGAGGTCTGGCCGGACTACAGGGAGGAGTGCACATCCCCTTACGAACTGCGCTATTTCCTGAATGTCTGCACATTCGGTTACACGACCCCTTACTGGGGATGGGACAGATGGGAGAAGGAACTGGACTGGATGGCCCTTCACGGGGTGAATATGGCTCTTGCTGGTGTTGCCGGAGAGGCTGTCGCCCGCCGTGTCTGGACAAGGCTCGGACTGACGGAAGGGGAGGCGGACTCTTTCTTTACGGGACCCGCATATCTCCCTTGGCACAGGATGGGCAATCTGAACAGTTATGACGGTCCGCTTGACGAGGGCTGGCACAATGCCCAGACTGCCCTCCAACACAGGATTCTCGACAGGATGAGGGAGTTGGGCATCGAGCCTGTCGCCCCTGCGTTTGCCGGTTTCGTCCCGCCTGCCTTTATGGAGAAATACCCTGACAGCCAGGCACGCCAATTGGAATGGGGCGGTTTCCCTAAGGAATGCAATGCCTGTGTCCTTGCGCCGGATTCCCCATATTTCACCACAATCGGCAGGATGTTCGTCGAAGAGTGGGAGAAAGAGTTCGGTAAGGCGAAGTATTGGCTGTCGGATAGTTTTAATGAAATGAGGCTGCCGGTCTCGGATGAGGATGAGAAACATTCCCTGCTCGCCCAGTACGGGAAGACCATCTGCAATTCCATCCTTGCAGGTGACCCGGATGCTGTTTGGGTGACCCAGGGCTGGACATTCGGCTATCAGCACGATTTCTGGGACAAGGAGAGCCTGAAAGCCCTCCTGTCCGAGGTGCCTGATGACAGGCTCATAATTGTCGACCTCGGGAATGACTACCCTAAATGGGTGTGGAACACGGAGCAGACCTGGAAAGTCCACGAGGGATTCTACGGGAAACCGTGGATATACAGTTATGTCCCGAATTTCGGAGGAAAGGTCCTGCCTACCGGTGACCTTGATATGTATGCCTGTGGATCTGTCGGGGCCCTTGACTCTCCTTTCGGGGCGACACTCTGCGGGTTCGGTTCCGCTCCAGAGGGACTTGAGAACAATGAGGTGGTTTATGAACTCTTGTCGGATATGGGTTGGAGGGACACTCCCGCAGACCTTGACAAATGGCTGGAGTCATACTGCCTTGCCCGATACGGTTATTGCGGACCGGATATGCTTGAGGCGTGGAGCCTGTTCCGTGAGAGCGTCTGGTCTTCACTGCGCTCATATCCGCGCTTTACCTGGCAGACCGTTGTCCCGGACAGGAGGCGTGTCAGCAGGCACGGTATTGACGAAAGATTCCTGAAAGGCGTGGAACTTTTCCTCGGGTGCCGTGACAAATGCTCCGGCTCGGAGTTGTACCGCAATGACGCTATGGAGTTTACTGCCCTCTGGCTCGGTGAGGCGGCTGACCGGCATTATGAGAAGGCACTTGATGCCCCGTCATCTGTGGCACTCAAGGAACTTGCAGAGGCTGAAGGACTTCTGATGATGGCGGACAGTCTTCTTGCATCACATCCTTGCCACAACCTTTCTCATTGGGTGGCCGATGCGAGGAACGCTTCGGAAGCCTCCGGAGACTCTGCAATGACAGCGGACAGGTGCGAGGCCGATGCCAAGCGGCTTATCACGACCTGGGGAGGTTTTCAGGAGGATTATGCCGCCAGGTTCTGGTCGGGACTTATAAAAGATTATTATATACCGAGAATGAGGCTTCATTTCTCATCTTCGCCTGAGGCTCTTGACGAATGGGAGGAAAGATGGGTTATGACTCCTTGGACCTGCTCTTCCGCAGGATATGCCGACCCTGTTGAAAGGGCGGCTGAGATAATTATGGGATATGACGGAATATAAGAAAATGACAGGAGGCAGAAGGCGGACATTCCCCGCATCGTTTTCCGCAATGGTTTCGGGAACGGCCTCCATCGCTTTTGCTGGGCTTTCTTATGCAGGGAATCCTGCTTGTCCAAAAGGCTCTTGTTCACAGGACGGGACCCGGCGGCATCCTGACATCATCCTCATTATGACGGACCAGCAGCGTGCGGATGCCCTCGGATGTGTCACGGACGGTGTGGTCATCACCCCGAATCTTGATTCGCTTGCTTCAGAGGGATATCTTTTCACATCCGCATATTCCTCCACACCGAGCAGCACCCCTGCCCGTGCCGGACTTCTCACGGGATGTTCTCCCTGGGCTCACGGAATGCTGGGCTACGGGAATCAGGCTGAAGTGTATCCCAACGAGATGCCGGGTATGCTGAAGCAGAACGGCTATGCCGCCCTTGCTGTCGGGAAGATGCACTATTATCCCCAGAACAACAGGAGGGGATTCGATGTCGTCCTGTTCGACGAAAGCGGGAGGCACACCACTCCGCATTTCGAGAGTGACTACAGGCAGTGGTTCCATTCGACGAGGTTCGGGGACAATCCGGATGCGACCGGGATAACCTGGAATGAGCACCGCGCGTCCGCATACGCCCTTCCGGAAGAAGTGCATCCCACGCGCTGGACGGCAGATCGTGCTGTGGAGATGATAGAGGGTTACAGGTCGGACAAGCCTATGTTCCTGAAAGTCTCTTTTGCCCGTCCTCACAGCCCGTATGACCCGCCTCAGAGGATTCTGGACCGGTATGAGGGCCGCAAAGCCCTTCCTGCGTCCTGTGGAGACTGGGAACCAGAGCAATGGCGGATGGAAAAGGAACCGTCTTCGGACAAGAATGCCTTCATCGGACATTTCCCGGATTCTTATGTCGAAAACAGCCGTCTGCATTACTATGCATCTGTGACATTTGTGGACGAACAGATAGGTCGTGTGCTTGATGCCTTGAAGGAAAATGGAAGATATGACAATGCCCTCATAGTCTTCATCTCGGACCACGGGGATATGCTCGGTGACCACTATCTGTGGCGTAAGACCTATCCTTATGAAGGCTCTGCCGCCGTTCCTTTCATCGTGAAGCTGCCCGAATGGATGGAGACCTGCCTGCCTGCAGGAAGCCGGGTGGATGCCCCTGTTGAACTGAGGGATGTCCTGCCGACTTTTCTTGACATTGCAGGTGCGCGGCAGCCTGAAACAATGGACGGAATGTCCGTCCTGCCTCTGCTGACGGAGAAATCAATTCCTTGGAGGAAATATATTGACCTTGAGCACGCCAGGATTTACTGGGACGGCAACAGTTGGACGGCCCTGACAGACGGGCATTTCAAATATGTCTGGCTTCGTGCGCTTGGGAAGGAGCAGCTTTTCTTCCTTGATGCCGATCCGGGGGAGACCCGTGACCTTTCAGGAGTAAGGAAATATTCCTCTGTCCTGAAGGAGATGCGCTCCGCGATGAAGGAGCACCTGAAGGTAAGAGGACCGCAATGGGTTAGCGGGGACACACTCGTGGTCAGCGGGGCGAAACAGATATACGGTCCGAACTTCCCGGATGCGGACGGAAGAAAATAATTCCTTATATTCAGGAATTTTATATATATTATCGGCGAATGAAAAATATATCATATATGTCAAATCTCATAAACTTTGCCGTCAGGCATATATTTTATTCCTTGTGTGTGGTGTCGCTGCTGGCCTCCTGTTCGGGGAAGGACTCCGAAGACAGGAATGCCCTGAAGACCGAATTCAGCCTTGAAGAAAGCACAAGGGCGGTAAAAGGCCTGATTGACAGGGTGACCGGAGGACGCTCGTCCGAGTTCAAGGTTGTGGTCACGGGTGTGCAGGAGGACGGGAAGGACTGGTTTGCGGTCAGTTCGGAAGGCGGTAAGGTCCTGTTGGAGGGGAATGACGGGATAAGTGTGGCAAGTGCCCTGAACCTATATCTGAAACGCTGGTGCGGATGGCACGACAGTTGGTGCGGGACTTCTTACGGACTGCCCGGAGTGCTGCCTTTGCCACAGGAGCGTGTGGAGAGGACATCCCCTTACAAGTACCGCTACAACCTGAATTACTGCACATTCAACTACTCGATGAGCTGGTGGGATTTCGACCGGTGGCAGCAGGAGATTGACAGGATGGCGATGAACGGAATCAATATGCCCCTTGCCGTCACCGGACAAAATTCAGTCTGGCAGAGGGTCTATCGGAAACTCGGCTTCACAGATGGGGAACTTGAGGGATTCTTCAGCGGTCCGGCATATTTCAACTGGTTCTGGATGGGCAACCTCGATGCTTGGGGAGGTCCGCTTCCGCAAAGTTTTATGGATGCCCACGAAAGACTCCAGAAAAAGATTCTTTATGCGGAAAGGTCACTGGGGATGACTCCCGTCCTGCCTGCGTTCACAGGTCATATTCCTCCGTCTTTCGAGACGAGGTTTCCTGATGTGAAGGTCAGGAAGACCTCCTGGGTGAATTTCCCTGAGGTTTCCATCCTTGACCCGGAAGAGGAGATGTTCACGCGCATCGGACAGATGTTCCTGGAGGAGCAGACTGCCCTGTATGGCACGAACCATTATTACACGGCTGACACTTTCAACGAGAACCTGCCTCCGCTTGCCGATTCCCTTTACCTTGATGCCATCAGTTCCAAGGTGTATGAGGGAATGAGCAGCGTTGATTCCTCGGCAGTCTGGGTGATGCAGGGATGGCTGTTCCACCACAAGAGAAAATTCTGGAGCGATGACAGGATACAGGCGCTTTTGAATGCTGTCCCTGATGACAATATGCTGATTCTTGATTTGTGGAGCGAGCGTTATCCAGTCTGGAGCAGGACACATGCCTATTACGGGAAGCCCTGGATTTGGTGTATGCTCCACAATTTCGGGCAGAACATCACCTTGTCGGGAAATGTCACCGCTGTGGCAAATGACCCCGCAGCGGCTTTGCACGACCCGTCTTCAGGGAGGATGTCCGGGATAGGCCTCACGATGGAGGGCATAGGGCAGAACCCTGCGATGTATGCCCTTATGCTTGAGAATGTCTGGAGGGACACCCCTGTTGACACCGATGCCTTTCTGAGGGAATATCTGACGGGACGGTATGGAACTTTTGAGGAAGATGCCTTTGAGGCGTGGAAAATCATATTTGCGACTGCCTACGAAAATGACCAGAACAACGGAGGGCCTGAGTCCATAATCACGGGAAGACCTACATTCAGAAAGAATCCTGGGGGAACGACCAACACGAAACTGCATTACGACAACGCTGATTTGTTGAGGTCCTGGGACCTTCTTGCGGGCTTGTCCGACAGGCTCGGCGAAAGCGACGGCTTCAGATATGACCTTGTGGATGTCTCCCGTCAGGTGCTTGCCAATTATGCAAGTTCTCTCCAGCAGCAGGCCGCATCGGCGTTCCGTGACAGGGATTCCCTGAGGTTCTCTGCCGCATCGTCCGGCTTCATCACCCTGATTGAGGATATGGACCGCCTTCTCGGGACGAGGGAGGAGTTCCTTCTCGGGAAATGGCTTGAGGATGCAGGAAAGATGGGCGGAAATGCGGAGGAAAAGGCCCTGTATGAGAAAAATGCCAGAAATCTCCTGACTTTGTGGGGCGGTCCTGACTGCCGCATCAGGGATTATGCCTGCCGTCAATGGTCAGGTCTGATGGACGGCTATTACAAACAACGCTGGAGTATGTTCTTTTCGGAAGCGTCCCGTATCCTGAATGAAGGGGGAGACTGGAATCAGGATGCCTTTGATGCAGAATGCAAGGAATGGGAGTGGGACTGGGTCAATGCCACAGGGGAGTACGGCTATGTTCCGGAAGGCGATTCCCTGTCCGAATGTGAGTATGTTTACCGCAAATACAGGGCATTGGTGGAACAGGCTTCTGTCATCCTTTCAGAAGGCGATGATAAGGAAATGATTTAATGATATGTCTAAGATAGTCATTGCGTCAGACTCGTTCAAAGGGTCTCTTTCTTCTTTGCAGGTGGCGGAAAGTGCCGCCTTGGGAATTGTCGGGGTGCTTCCCGGCTGTGAGATTGTGAAGGTCGGAATCGCCGACGGTGGAGAGGGCACTGTGGATGCCGTTGTCCGGGGGACTGGAGGCAGATTCATCAGGAAATCCGTTATGAATCCCCTGATGCGTCCGGTTGAGGCCGTCTATGGAATCCTGCCTGATGGGGAAACCGCTGTGATTGAGGCGGCTGCGGCAAGCGGGCTCACGCTTTTGGACCCTTCCGAAAGAAATCCGTTGCTGACCACCACCTACGGGACTGGCGAACTGATAATGGATGCCTTGTCCGGGGGATGCCGCAGGTTTGTGATAGGAATCGGCGGCAGCGCCACCAATGACGGGGGGACAGGAATGCTTTCCGCCCTTGGTTTCCGTTTCCTTGACAGTTGCGGGAATGTCCTTGACGGAGTTGGTGGAAACCTCGGGAAAATCGTCTCTGTGGATGCTTCAGAAGTGCCTGCCTGTGTCCGTGATGCCGTCTTTACTGTCGCCTGTGATGTGGACACTCCTTTCTGCGGTCCTGTCGGGGCGGCCCGTGTCTTTGCCCCGCAGAAGGGCGCCTCACCGGAGATGGTGGAGATGTTGGATGAGGGAATGCGCTCTTTCGCCTGTGTGATACGCGATTTCCTCGGAACAGATGTGGCATCCTGTCCGGGTGCAGGAGCGGCAGGGGGACTGGGAGGAGCGTTCAAGGCGTTTCTCGGTGCGGAACTCCGCAGCGGGGTGGATATGGTCCTCGACGCGGTGGGCTTCGACCGCCTTTTGGAGGGAGCGGACCTTGTGATTACGGGGGAGGGGAAGATTGATTCGCAGACAGCAAAGGGGAAAGCCCCTTCTGGCGTGCTGAAAAGGGCTGCGGCAAAGGGAATCCCTGTGGTCGCCATCGGTGGCCTGGTCGTGCGGGATTCCGTTCCGGACGGATTTGCCGCTGTCTTTCAGGTGACGCCTCAGGATATGCCCCTTTCGGAGGCGATGAGGCAGGAAACCGCCTCTCAGAATGTGAGCAGGACTGTCAGAGGCATAATTAAAGATATGATATGAACAGTGCAATTGCCGCCCTCATCGGGCTGACACTTTCCATAGTGTTGATAATCAAGAAGGTCTCTCCTGTGTATAGCCTTATGATCGGTGCTTTGGCAGGAGGGCTGCTGTCAGGTTACGGACTGGAGGCCACTATAGGCTATATGTTTTCCGGAGTGAAAGACATAGTGCCGGCCGTGTTGAGGATTCTTGCCGCAGGAGTCCTTTCAGGTGTGCTCATCAAGACCGGAGCCGCCGCCTCCATCTCCCGTACGATAGTCAGGAAAGCGGGGGAGAGGCACATATATCTTGCCCTTGCTCTTTCGGCTATGATTCTGACCGGGGCAGGCGTGTTTGTGGATGTGGCTGTCATAACGGTTGCCCCTGTGGCACTTATGCTTGGGAAGCAGGTCTGTGCTCCCGCCCCGAAACTTCTTCTTGCTATGATAGGCGGAGCAAAATGCGGGAATGTGATGTCGCCCAATCCGAACACCATAATATCCGCCGAGAATTTCGGCGCACCTCTTTCGTCGGTGATGGCAGCCGGGATTGTCCCTGCCGTCATCGGGCTTCTTCTGACGGTTTATGTGCTTGTGCCCCTGATGCCTTCCAGAAACAAGTCCGGGGTTGGCTATTCCGGTTTGCCTGAAGACGGGACGGGAGAGGGTCTCCCTTCTTTCTGGGCTTCCCTTTCAGGACCTCTTGCTGCCATAGTCCTTCTTGCCCTCCGTCCTTTATTCGGACTGGTCATAGACCCTATGATAGCCCTTCCTGTGGGCGGGCTTGTCGGAATAATCTGTACCGGATCCTGGAAGAAGACTTCCGAAAGCATCTCATTCGGGTTAGAGAAAATGTCATCTGTGGCTGTCCTCCTCATCGGAACCGGGACGATAGCGGGAATAATAAAAGTTTCGGCCATAAAGGATGTTCTCATAGGACTCCTGTCGGGATGGAGTGCGGGAGGATTGGTTATGGCTCCTCTTTCAGGTGCCCTTATGTCGGCGGCGACAGCCTCCACGACCGCAGGGGCCACAATAGCATCAGCATCTTTTGCCCAGACCGTAATCGCCTCAGGAATATCTGCCGTCTGGGGTGCGGCGATGACCAATGCCGGAGCGACCGTCCTTGACCATCTCCCTCACGGCTCTTTCTTCCACGCCACCGGAGGCTCTGTCGGGATGACCATCAAAGAACGCCTGAAACTTGTCCCATACGAGTCTGCCGTAGGTCTTGTCCTCGCTCTTTCCGTCACCTTGTGCTGTCTGATTGTCTCCTGACGGCATCCGCACCGTCAAAGTTGTGATTCTTGCTGAATTTATTTAATTTTGAAGGCTGTCCGAAATATAAGGACCGGATTACAATTTACAGGATTTCATTATGAGACTTTACGACAAGAAAATGCTATTGGCCCTGTCTCCGCTTGCGCTTGCGGCGGTGGGGTGCGGGGATGATGCGGACCAGCCGCGCAGACCCAATGTTCTGCTGATTGTGGCGGATGACCTCGGAATGGGGGACCTGGGGGCGTACGGGGCGACTGAAATCAGGACCCCGAACATCGATTCCCTGGCAGGGAACGGGATAAGGTTCCTGAACGGTTATGCCACTTCTGCGACTTCGACACCAAGCCGTTACGCGATGTTCACAGGGCTTTACCCGTGGAAGAATGCCGATGCCAAGATTCTGCCCGGGGATGCCCCGCTGCTTATTCCTACGGACATACCCACAATGCCTAAGATGTTCCAGGCTGCGGGCTACAACACGGCGGCAATCGGGAAATGGCATCTCGGGATGGGTGACGGCAACATTGACTGGAACAAGGAAATCGTTCCGAGTGCGAACACGGTGGGATTTGACTTGACCTGCCTGATCGCGGCCACAAACGACAGGGTACCTACTGTCTATGTCAGGAACGGATTGGTGGAGGGGCTTGATGCGGACGACCCGATATATGTCAGTTATGAGAAGAATTTCGACGGTGAGCCTACCGCACTTTCCAATCCTGAACTGATGAAGATGAGGTGGCATCACGGGCACAACAATACGGTCGTGAACGGGATTCCGAGAATAGGCTTTATGAAAGGCGGCCAGAAGGCAAGGTGGGTTGACGAGGATATGGCGGACTATTTCATCGGTCAGGTGAAATCATTCATTGACGCCCAGTCGGAGGACAAGCCGTTCTTCCTTTATTACGGCCTGCACCAGCCGCACGTCCCGAGGGCCCCGCACCAGCGTTTTGTGGGGAGCACCAATCTCGGTCCGAGAGGGGATGCCGTTGTGGAGGCTGACTGGTGCGTCGGCGAGGTCCTCTCCTATCTTGACGGTAAGGGCCTGCTTGACAACACTCTTGTCATCTTCACGAGCGACAACGGTCCTGTCATCAATGACGGGTATTACGATGAGGCTGAGGAAAGGCTCGGAAACCACGACCCGAAGAACGGGACGCGGGGAGGGAAATACAGCCTTTATGACGGAGGGACCCATATCCCGTTGATTGTGTATTGGAAGAATCATATCACCCCGATGGTCTCTGAGGCATTCGTCTCCCAACTGGATTTCTTTGCAAGTCTCGGAAAACTTGTCGGCGGGGATGTCCCTGAGGGGATTGACAGCGAGGAGTATCTTGACGCATTCCTCGGAAAGACGGAGTCCGCCAGGGATGACCTTGTGCTTGAGGCTAAGGGCAGGGTTGCATACCGCAGCGGGAAATATGCCCTGATACCTCCATACAAAGGGCCTAAGACCAACACGACCAAGAACGAACTCGGGAATCTGCCTCAATGGGGGCTTTTTGACCTGTCTGCCGACAGGGGACAGCGCAGGGACATTGCCGGGGAGAATCCTGAACTTCTTGACAGTCTGCGCACGGACTTCCTCTCAATTGTCGGGGACCATTACAGGCACGACACCCCAGAGGAGAAACTTCAGTAGAAGAGTGCCCTGCTGAACGGGATTCTGAAGGTCAGCAGGGCTCCTGTCACAGGATGGCGCAGGGAGATGCTTTCGGCGTGGAGACAGAGGCGGCGGTGGTAGGATGCTCCGTAGAGAAGGTCACCGAGGATGGGGCAGCCGAGACCCTGGGCGGAATGTACCCTCAACTGGTGCGTGCGTCCCGTGCGCGGGCGGAACCTCACAAGAGCGAGGTCTCCCTTGTCCGTCCCTGCCGCCGGAAAGACATCGAGGACTTCATATTCAGTGACCGCTTCCTTGCCGAAGGTCCGGCTGACCATCTGCCTGGGGCGGTCATTTATGTCCGGAATGAGAGGCAGGTCAATTGTGCCTTCGTCTCCTTTCCCCAGGCCGTTCCTGTTCTCTAAAAGGGCGATGTAGGTCTTCTCCACCTGCCTGTTCTCGAACTGTCTCTGCAATTCTTTCTGTGAGCGCGGCGTTTTTGCCGCAAGGAGAATCCCCGAGGTGTCCATATCAAGCCTGTGGACGGAGAAAACCTCTGCGGGAAGCCTCTCCAACAATGATTTCTGCCCGTCCTTTCCCGGAACGCAGAGCATTCCTGCGGGTTTTGAGAGGACCATCATCCACTCGTCCTCCCAGATTGTCTCAGGGATTGTCCCGTCGTCGAAACCGTAGGGATTTTCCGTCGGGGTGTTCCTGAGCATCCATCTGAGCAGAGGCCCGCATTTCCCGCTGCAGGACGGCTCGAAACGGGGTCCGCAGCCCTCCTCATAGAAAAATTCTCCCATCGAAAGCGGCTTCAGACCGTGTGTGAAAGCGTAATTCAGAAGTTTCGGGGCGGCGCAGTCGCCCGTTCCCGCAGGAGGCACCAGACCAAGGTCCGCAAATATTTCACCAATGGGCTTCTCCGTGCCCGCCCCGTCGCTGACAATGTAATTTGAGAACAGCCATTTCTGAAGGCTGTCCGACTTCTCCTTCCGCAGGTCTTTCAGTTCCTTAACCTCACAGGAGTCAAGAGCCGTGTCCTCCAGCCGCCTGTTTATGCCGGAAATCTCCGCTTCCTCCTTCTTGAAATGGCCCTGCGGGTCAAGCAGGTCAAAAATCGGCGGGACAAATCCCTTCACCCTGTTTCTCCCTGCGGCAAGCCCTGAGAATGCCGCCAGAAAGCGCGTCCCGTCATCCAAAACCCTGACCACCGGATCCGCATCCGCATCCGAAACCTCCGCATCCGAAACCTCCACAGCCGAAATCTCCACATCCGAAACCTCCTCAGCCGAGCCCTCTCCGGACACCACAAGCACCCCCAACATCTTCCTCTCCCTGAAAAGGCTCCTGAGCGACTCATCCGAGCGGATGTCTGAAATCAGCCTCCACGAAGCCTTGACGACCTCCGGGGAGGGATTGTACCTGAAAGGCGAATTGAACAATCTCCCCTCAGTTCTCATCGTGGTCGGAAATAATCAGCAGACGGTCTCCCGCCTTGAGTTTCACCTTGCCGTTTGGCACAATGAATTTCTCGTCCCTTTTTATCATCATCACGAGCATACCCTGCGGCAGCTGGAGTTCCTTCAATGTGTCCCCGTGCGTCAGGGAATCCTCCGTCAGGGTTATCTCGGCAAGTTTCCCCGCCTCCTCAGGCACCTCGACCCCGAACAGGTCGGGCTCTTCCACGGCAGGCTCATTGAGTTTCAGCCAGGATGCGACGGCAGTTATCGAACTGCCCTGCAGCACAAGCGAGAGCAGGGTGATGAAAAACACTATGTTGAAAATC
>JBJEJS010000076.1:0-3815 GCA_051878235.1 Candidatus Cryptobacteroides sp. | reverse complement strand
TATACAAACTGCACCTGATACAGAAGTTGAAGCAACAATTGTTACCTCATATTTAGAAGTTTCAGACACAGTTGACATATCAATAGTGTCTTTACCTCCGGATTCTGCTGTTAAACCAGAATATATGAAACCTGCGGCAGAGGTTGTTGCAGAACCAGTATTTGCCATAGGAATTATTTGTCCTGAGTTTGCAGTTGCTTCATATCCAATAATGAATGTTCCACCTGCCATAAGTTCTTCAACCGTTGTAACTCTTACCCAAGAAGTACCACCGCTTGATGGATTTGTTTCTGTCTTAACAGTATTGCAAGCCACACCAGTTTCAGAATCTAAGTAAAGAGATGTATCTGAAGGTTTTGCAACAACACTAATGGTATATTCCGTTTCGTAAGCCAGACCAGTAATAGTATATGTATAGGTGGTGTTCCCATCAGCAGTTACAGTATTGCTTACAGCGGTACCTGTAGTAGGAGTTGCTGTTACCACATAAGAGCCGGCATTTTCAACTGCATCCCACATTACATCAATCGCATTTGGAGTAGTGCTGTTCAAATCAGCAATCACTTCAGGGGTAGATAGTGGTGTTCTGGTATCCTCAGCAACAGCGGAATATGGAATGAGAAGCACATCTGTACCTGTTGCAGAGGTTTTATCTTCATAACAACTGAAAAGAGGGCTACCACTATTATTATAATTGAACCTCATCAAATTTCTATTGGTAGATTTTTCGGCTATGATTCTGTATGAGCCATCATCGTTTGAAGTTATGGTCCAGTATGAATGAGCATCCAATGATGTCTGAACCTTTAGGTAGTTATTGCCACTTGCTGCCGCATACAAATAACTCCTGGCTGACTCCGTTGAACTTGCATCTTCAATGGTGTACATGCCAGCATAAGTGCCGGTTTCAACCTTGGTAAAGACCATCTTGCAGGCATCAATTCCTTCAACCCTAGTCACTGATGATCCATCATATACAATTGACAATCCTTTGAGATTATTTCCAGAGACCCATTTTTGAGCTGCGTAGTAGTTAGTTTCATTTATGCCTGCAATCAGCCATTCTCCCGAGTAATCCGGTTGCGGAGCAAGTTCTGCTCTGATTGCATCATCCATCTTGATAGCCAAAGTATTTCGTGCATTCTTCTTGAACTCAAGTTCACAAGATGAAATCTCACGGGTATAGGTAGCCTTATCAGTTGTCACGACAACAGTAAGTGACTTAATTGTGCAAGGAAGGAATGATGCCCAGGCGACGAAAGTTCCGGTCTCATCATCAACAGAAAGGTTTGTTCCGTTAATCGTAAGAGTATTGGCAACGGTGCTGTCAAATTTGTTAACGTTCTTGGTATCCAGATAGATATAATGCCTACCTACCATATCAGCCTCTGAATCTGCAGTCAGTTCAACTTTGCTGATTGTCTCTCCAGTAGTGAATCCATTCAGAGTCTTAAAGGTCAGCTGAGCGTGAGCAACCATACGGTCCCAACTCATCGACACAGCCTCAGTTGGAATACCAGTATAAGTATTAACGGATGTTCCAAGCATAAAATCAGCGGCGGAATCAAATGAATTTACTGCTGGGGTCTGAGTATCTGGGATAGTAACCGTCAGGGATGGAGCATATTTGAAGTCTGCTCCATCAGTGCATGCAGAAGCTGGATATGCGCCATAAAACACATATACGCCTTCTGATGTGCCAGTAAAGTTGCCCGGGACAGAGAACTGCGCAATCTCAGCATCTGCAGAAAGAGATGTGGACTGATATGCTTTGGCTGTTTTTGATCCGCTGGATTCATCAGCAGTTGCAGTTCCATCAGCATTCTGCCAAACGCCGTCACAAGTATAAGCAACTCGGATGGCATCTCCTTTAGACCACTGGATTCCTGTTCCAGTCCATGCAGTCTTGGTGTCATCCTCAAGAATCGGTTTTTCGGAAGTGAATGTGAGTCCATTAACACAAGGTTCAAGCACTTCACTTTTTTGACAAGACATTATTGCAAAAGGTACTACGACCCCGGCAATCATATATTTGAAAACATTCTTCATGGCTAAATCTCTCCTAATTCATTTTCTTCATCATACGCTGAAAACGGCGAATCATATTGAATACTACCGCATAGAACCCCTTCCACGCGGACATCAATGGCTTTGCAAGACGGAGCCAGATAGGCCGTCTTTTCTAAAACATTTTGCTTCATGTTGAATATTTTTTGGATTAAACTTTTGCTGCGGACAGGCACAAAAAAATCCCACCGCTTCCGGAACGGATGCGGCAGGAAACCATCAGGGTTTTCACCCTCTATGTCTTTTAATTTACTATCGTTTGACGGACAGACTACAGAATAACAAATCCCCCCCCCCACCATTATGGAGGAAAGGGACTTTCCTTACTGAAATATTTTCTGTCGAGTATTGCATTGCCTTGAAATGACGCGCAAACTTAGCATTTTATATGTCAATAAACAAACTTTTTTGCTCACAATTTCCTGAGTTTTACCATTTTTTAAGAATTTTAGTAAAGGGACAGCAGGATGGGGCTTCTGGAGCACTAAAAAACACTTCCCGTGAAATTCATCCAGCACGGGCATCGTGCTTATATGCCATTCCAGTGGCATCTGTTGTGCCGGATGAATTTCACGAGGCGGGCATCCCTCACGGCAAGATTCCCGGTCAAGCCGGAAATGACGAGAATGGCAGGCAAGAATGATGAAGTATCAACTGGGAATGACGAGAATGGCAGATGGGAATGAAAAGAGAAGTAGGCAGGGAATGACGGGAATAGAAGACGATAATGAAGAAAGAGCAGTGGGAAAAGATGAAAATGGCAGACGGGGAGGATAATAATGACAGGCGAGGAGGAATGGCAGGAAGGAAGGAAAATATTGGCAAGCGGGGAGGAGGAAATGGGAACTGGAGATGAAAAAAGGCACCTCAGGGAAACTGGGGTGCCTTTTGTTTTGAGACCGCCGTTGTCAGACAAGGGCGAATGACAGGTTGCCCTTGCAGCAGAGTTTTCCGTCCACTTTGAGGACGGCCTCACAGAAAAACAGTTTCCCGCCTCTCTGGTCAACGAGTTTCGCGGTAATCTCACAGACATCCCCAGGACGGACTATGTTCTTGAAACGGACATTGTCAATGCCGCTGTAAAGGGTGGTGTGACCTTTTATGATGTCCTTCACGAGAAGGGCGCAACTCTGGGCCATAATCTCGCATTGGATCACTCCCGGGACTATCGGGTTGCCAGGGAAATGACCCCGGCAAAAGAACTCATCTTCCTTGATGGTGTATTTCGCGTGTGCAACACCTTCCTCGTCGATATTTATCTCATCGACAAGAAGCATCGGCTCACGATGCGGAAGATATTCCTTCAATTCTTCTCTGTTCATCTGGAAAAGGTTTTAGTTGTTCTTCTTATTGTCAAAATGAATCTGAATCAAATCAGATTCCGGGATTATTTTTCATATTTTCTGAATGCGACACACCCGTTGTGGCCGCCGAATCCGAGGGAGTCGGAAATCGCAACTGTGATGTCCGCCTTGACAGGAGTGTTCGGAGTGTAGTCCAAATCACATTCAGGATCAGGGGTATCCAGATTTATAGTAGGAGGCACTACCCCGTTGATAAGAGCATATACGGAAGCAATCGCTTCCACAGCACCTGCCGCCCCGAGCATATGCCCGGTCATCGACTTGGTGGAGCTCATCATCAGCCTGTCCGCGTGCGCGCCGAACGTCCGCCTGACCGCAACCGTCTCGCAGGCGTCGTTGAGGTGCGTGGACGTGCCGTGCGCGTTGATGTAGCCGATCTCCTCC
>JBJEJS010000075.1:0-3826 GCA_051878235.1 Candidatus Cryptobacteroides sp. | reverse complement strand
ACCTCAACGCTGTAGCGGTCCATATAACTGTAGGCGACATTCCCGGTCAGATAGAGTTGCTTCTGGTAATATGCATAACCAGTCTGTGCTGAATTTGACAGGAAGAAGGTAAGGCCAGCATCCACATTGTGGCCCGCCTTCTGCCATCCGTAGTCGAAACTGTGGTGGAATACAAGGCTCTGTCCCGTTGAGTTGGAACTGGTGTTGCGGGATGTCTGTGTCTCGCCTGTATGGCCTGAAAGTTCCTGGATGGTGCCGCTGAAGATGTCGCAGTAGTAGGCGAGATAGTCATTGCTCTTGCCTATGGTCGTGGAAAGGAATGAGGAGTACTCGAAGGCTGTCTTGGATGTCAGGCCCTTCAGGAGCCAACTCCAGTCCACATCGAGGGTGACATCGAAGAAGCCGGAACGGTTTCTTGTGGTGTAGGTCCCGCCCTCGAGCATCTTGGCATAGTAGTTCGTCCCGAATGTCTTGGAGACTCCATAGACGGTCTTGCTGCCTGTGGCATTGTAGGATTCCTCGTCCGGAATGTCGTATGAGTCAAGTATGAGAGGATAGGCCACGGCAGGGACGGACCTGTAGGCATACCACGATATGTTGCCCTTGGTGCGGTAACTCAACAGTCCCTTGAAGCCTGCGGAAGCCTCGACATACCTGCCGATTTTCGTTGACACGGATGCCGTCAGGTTCAATTTGTTGTAGTCCGATGTCTCGGCACGGACAATGTCACCTGTGTGGATTGCGTTCATCGCGACATTGAAGCGGATGTTCCTTGATCCTCCCGTAGCGTCCACCGACACTCTTGCCGTAGGGAACACCTGCCTGAGCATCAGGGATTTGTAATCCACATTCGGAGCGGTAAGGCTGTTCGGGTCCATCAGGTCGAAGTCCTGGATCATAGCCGCGCTGTACATCGGGCTAAGCCCTGCCTCCACCCTTGCCTTGTTGTTCAATATGGCATAATCCTTACCCCCGACATATTCAGGAAGTTCGCTTATCATACTGACACCTCCCTCAAAATCGGCGTTGATTCTCAAAGGGGTGTTGTAACTGCCCTTGCGCGTCCTTATGCAGACCGCGCCGTAGGAAGCGACAGGACCGTATTTCACCTTGTCAAGAGCGTCGGAAAGGACCGTTATGGACTCTATCTGGTTGGGGTCGAGAAGAATCTGGTTGAAAGGCATCAGCACATCGTCAACAACGCAATAGAATGAAGTGAAGCCCTTCAAATAGAAACTATAGGGTCCTGATCCCATCGAATAGGAGTTGAGTCCGGTCGTGGCGGAATACAGCATCGACCCGCCGCCCTCGGTAATCTCCAGGCCCGGAACGAGACCTGTGAAACGGTTGCGTATATCGGAAGACGCGACCCTCTCAAGGTCCGCCACATTTATGCTGCGGGCACTGCCCGTGCTGCGCACGGCTGACATCTTTCGTCCGAAAGGCATTGCCAGGGTGTCAGTCTGCTGTGCGGATGCCCCGTGTAAAGTTGCGGCAAGCAGAACGGAAATCAAAAATATCTTCTTCATATACTTACTGCCATTTTGGATTGTTTACGAAATTCTTCATAGTGTTTGCCTGGTTATCCGGGAACGGCAGGTAATACATATAGTCCTTCCACTTGCACTGGCGGTTGGAAGGGATTGGCTTGCGGGTGTAGATGCGCCCTGCCGGATATTCCACGGTCGGGAGGCATTTCTCCACATACATCCCTTCAAGGGTCTCGGACATTGTCTGAGGGGCAATCATCCACCTGCGTATGTCGAAGTAATAATGGTTGCTTTCGTATGCGAGTTCCACGCAGCGTTCATTGCGGATGTGCTCGCGGAAGGTCTCCCGGTCCCCGCAGTATTCGGAACGGACGGAAGGCATAGTGGCGCGGTCACGGATTATGTTCACTGCATCCACAGCGGTGATGGCAAGACCTGCGGCAGTACCGTCAGGACCGTAAGCCTCGTTGACGGCCTCGGCATAACTCAGATAGAGTTCCCCGAGACGGAAGCAAGGGTCGAGGTGGTAGTGTGAGCCTGAGAAAGAGCCGTTCCAGTAACGTTTGCAGTAATATCCCGTGTTGGAGCATCCCTGGGTGTTGCTGTCTCCCGTTCCCCACTCCATCCCGTAGTACATCTGGGTGGAATTGAGGTTAGTAGTCGGATAGGACGAGGTGGACGGGTCATAATGGATGTTGAAGCATCCTCCCGCAGAGGAGATTGAGGCATTGCCGTGTGCAGGCGAGCCGTCGTGGATGATGACAAGGTCCATCCTCGGGTCCCTGTTGGCATAAGGGTTCTGCTCGTTGTAACTGCCTGCAGCCACAGCCACCGCCCTTTCCTCAGCCGTCCTGAGGGAATATCCGTCGGATGTCTCGAAGCGGTCCACAAAGTTCTGTGTAGGATGGGTCCCGGAAGAGCCCTTTATGCCCGCGAGTTTTGACTGGCAGTAGGAAAGCATCCCTCCGAAATTCTGGATGTTGTTGGAGGCGGCGTAGGAATAGCCCCAGATGACCTCGTTGGTCATTGCCATTCCGTAGTAGTTGTTTGTGTAGGAGGCAAGAGGCAGAAGGGTGTAGCCGTTGTCAAGGCAGGCCTGCAAAGCCTCCCCGCAAGCCTGTGCGGCATTCTCCCACGCCTCAGTCCCCTTCTCGTTGCTCAAATCGCTTGCCGCATAGAGCAGGGCGCGTGCCCTGACCGCAAGGGCGAGACAGCCGCTCGGCTTCTTGATCTCGTCGGTGCTCGGCACAAGGTTCTCAGGAGTGTTCCTGCGCATCAGTCCCGCCTCCTTGAGAAGTTCGTATGACTTGTAAAGGTCGTCCGCCGCCTTGACATAGGTGGAGTAGGAGGATTCCCTCGGAAGGTCCCACTCGTCATCCCCGCCGATCACATAGTCGATGTAAGGCATACCTCCGAAATAGCGGCAGAGGTTGAAATGTGAAATCCCGCGGATGAAGTAGGCCTCCCCGAGCAACTGGTTACGTTCCTTCTCTGTCCCGTTCTGGAGCATCGGGAAATTGGCTATGCTCTTGTTGGATATCCTTATCATCTTGAACATCGCGTTTGCGACAGGCTTGTCAGCGGTGGCGGATGAGAAGGTGAACTGGTTGATTATGTCCTGGCTCAGGTAGCCCTGTTTGAAGTTCCTCTGCGCATAGCCCAGACGGCCGCAGTCAGCGGCATCGGTCGTGGCTACCCAGGCGAAATAGAAATCCTGGAGCATATCCATATAGAAAGGATAGGTCAGGTTCACGGTGGTCTTGTTCTTTCCGTTGTTGGCGTCATAGACCACATTCAGGAAAGAATAGGCACTGGTGAAGGTGCTGAAGACATCCTCCTCCGTGATTCCCAGTTCGGGGTCCACATTGAGGTAGTCGCACCCGGAGAGGGAAAGGGCCAGGACCCCTGTAAGTATGATGTTTCTCGCTTTCATCTCTATCTGAAGTTAATGTTGAGACCGAGTTTCACGGTCCTCATTATAGGGTAATAGGAAGATGCGGTGTTGGTCTGCTGCGGGTTTCCCTCAAGCAGCCCCGTGAGGGTGAAGAGGTTGTTGCAGGTGAGGTTGACCGTCAGGCTCTCTATCCCCGCCCTCTGCTGGAGGAAACGGCTGCTGAAAGTGTAGCCGAGGTAAAGTTCCTTCATATCGAAATAGTCAGAATTCCTCCAGGTGTAGCCTTCAAGCGCAAGGTCATATCCAGGATAGGTGCTGGTCCCTCCCGCCCAGGAATACATCTGGTCGCTGTAGGTGAGCACAGGTGCGGAGGCATTTCTGTTGTCAGGCCTCCAATAGTCGAGTTGGGCCTTGTGCACGGAGAGGTCTCCCGACATAAAAG
>JBJEJS010000074.1:0-3844 GCA_051878235.1 Candidatus Cryptobacteroides sp. | reverse complement strand
GGACGGATTAGGTGTCCGCCCGGGAAAGTCAGAGTGCCCGAAGGGGGACTCACCTCAGCCTCACCTTCAGCCATTCCCCGGGGATGTCGGAGGATTCTCCCTCCAGTTCCTCCCAGAGCCTTTTCTGTTTTTCTGTGGATTTCTCCTTGTGCCAGCGTGCTATGTGTATGCCGACTTCCTCTCCTCTGCGTGGTCTTCCTCCAAGGATTTCCCAAGGCAGGGCGACCTGTGCGGCATATCCCGTGTCGGTGTCGCTGTCGTCATTTATGCTTCCGCACACCAGGATGTCCTCTGTGATGGAACTGTGTATGATGTGCCAGGAATTGTTTTCGAGACGCGAGAGTTCATATTTCCCCGACGGGCAGACCGCCGCCTTGAAAATCTCCTTTCCCCTCGAGATGAGTATGACGGAAGCGTCGGAATTTTCGACCGTGAATGCTGTCAGCCTGTCAGTCAGGTACCAGGTGTTGAAGAGGAAGGCGCTGTCAGTATAGCCGAAGTCGTAGAACACGCTTGAGGATGCCTTCTTTCCGAGAAACCATTGTCCGTCGGGTCTGAAATCCTCAATGGGTGTGAGAGGTGCGGGACCCTTGCATATTTCCTTAGCCCTGTTGACCCGTCCTGTCATAAGGTGGATCCGTCCTCTTCCTGCTCCGTTGTCCTTGTAGCCTTCCTGTCCTGTGATTATGACCTTGTCGTCCCCGACATAGTCAACTGAGCCCCAGACGCAGTTGAAGCCGTGCACGGCGTGGGAGAAATTGTCAGCATTCCTGTCGCCGACAAGCAGCCAGGATCCGCTCTCCCCTTTGTATTGCCCTCCCGAAAGCAGAAGGACCTCTCCCGAAGGAAGTCTCCCGAGGTATGGACCGTATGCCACGAGGTCCTTGTTCGCCTGTTTCTTCTGGGGGTATGCCGGACCGCCGTTACGGAGAATGTCTTCCGTGTCCAGCCTCCAGTTTTCCTCCTGCGTGGTCTTGACAATGACAGGTGTCTGGTCCACGACATATTTCCCGCTCCAGACCTCAATGCTCATCGCGATTGAGCCGTCGTCAAGAATGACTGCGGTCGGCATCCCGTCAAATCCGAACCTGTCGTCAATGGTGTATGAGATGATTTCATTGTCGTTGATGTCGCATTCCTCCTTGCCCTGCCAGGTCTTGCCGCCGTCGAAAGACCTTATCAGGACAGTGCGGGGGCAGGACATCCCGTCCACGACATTCTGGCTTGAGGTGATGTACATCTGGATTTCCCCCGAAGGCAGTTGGAGCAGGGCAGGCTCCCAGCATCTTCCCCTGTAAACGGAGTGCGCGTCCTCCCAGGTGAGCCCCTTGTCATTGCTGACCGTCACCCCGATTCCGCAGTTCACATTGGTGTTGGGTATGTCGTTGTAGCCTTTCCTGTAACGCCATTGGTAGGCGAGCATCAGCCTCCCGTCCTGAAGTTCTATGAAGTCCGGGTTGACATAGACCTTTTCGTCTTCCCCGACGGACGAGACTGCGGGCTCCCTCTGAAGAATCCTTTTTGCGGGGCTCCAGGTCTTCCCGTCGTCCCCGCTGCGCATCACATAGAGGTCCCATCCGTAGAAGTCGTTCATAAAGGAGAGCAGGAGGCTCCCGTCTGAAAGCCTTTTCACACGGGGGTAATAGAGGTTAGGCTCCACACCGTCCTCCCCCTCGACAGGCACTTCAGAAATAATCCTGTGGCTGTTCCTGTCAAGGCTTATCCTGACATCGGTGTCTTTGTGCCCTTCCTGGCGGCAGCATCCGCAGAAAACGGCTGCCGCCACCGTCAGGCAGGTCAATATCCTTTTCATCTCATATTGTTTTTCAGCATCTCATTAGCCCAGAGGTGGTCAGGCTTCAGGGTCTTGACTTTCTTGAACAGCCTGCGTGCCTTGCACCTGTGTCCAAGACCGAGTTCCCCGAGGGCACGGGTGTAATACGCCTCGGCATTGATTGCCCCGACCGTCCGTCCTGTCGTCCCCTCGGCACCGTAGAAATTGACGAACTGGGTCACCACACCGGCCTTGCCGTCCGCGACCATAGCCTTGAGAATGGCTCTTGCCTCAGCCTTCCTGCCGATTTTCTTCAGGGAGAGGGCTGTCCAGTACCTGTAGTCCTTGCTGCCTTTGAGGTTGTAGTCCTGTTCTGCGGCGAGGGTGTAATATTTCTGTGCCTGAGCCTTGTCCCCGAGGCTTTCGTAAGCCTCTCCGAGGCAATAGTTGATCTGTGCGTCGTGGGTCGCCCTCTCGTCAACGAGGAAGACCTGATGATTCTCAGGATAGGTGAACGCCTTTTTGTAGAGGGCTATAGCCTCTTCCGTCCTTCCTTCCCTGATTTTTGCCTTTCCTGCGAGCAGGAGGGCATCCACAAAGTTGTCGTGGAAATTGGCTACGCCTTCCCTTGTAGGGAAATAGCATTTGTCAAGGAGTTCGAGGACATAGTCGTAGTCTCCCATATATGTTCCTGTGACAACCTCTTGTGCGATAGGATAATATCTTTTCACAGCCGTGCTGTGGTGCCCCTTCAGGATTTCATATCTTTCACTTACAGGGAAACCTCCCGCCTCAAGGACCTGGTCACATTCCTCCAGGTAGAGGGCGGCTTCAGGATTCAGCCCGATTGCTTTCCTGTAGCAGTCTGCGGCAGCGGCGTAATCCTTGGTGTGCAGCCAGTTGGCCCATCCGAGATTCCTCCAGGCGAGGTCGTCCTGAGGATTCATCTCCACGCATTTGCGCCATTCCTCCATAGCCCTGTCAGGCTGGATGTTGTAGAACAGGTTGCCCAGATAGTAATAAGGCCTTTCAGATTCAGGGCAGACTTCCTTTGCCTTTTCGAGCACCCCGATGGTCTCAAGCCTGAAAGGTGCGCAGTAGCCCACTTCGAGGGCGAGGGCATCGGCAAACTGTTTCCTGTCTCCTGTCAGGTAGCCCAGATAGAGTTTCACGGTAGGATATGCGACGCGGGAGTCTATGTCCTTCAGAAGTTCCACCGCGTCATCCCTGAACCCGTTGTGAAGGTACTGGAGGGCGAGTTCGAGATACGACTCAGGCTGTTCCCTCATAAATTTGCGGAAAGTGCCGGCCGTGGCGGTCTCCCTTGTGGCGTAGGCGTTCATCGGGTCCTCATCAAGCACTTCCCTGAAGCAGTCCTTCGCCTGCGCCGTCCTTCCGAGGGCCTTCAGGATGGAGCCTTTGAGGTTGATTGCGGTGTAGTTGCGGCCGTTGTAGGCAATGGCCTCGTCTATCCTCTCAAGGGCGGACTCCAGGTCCCCGTCCTCCACATACATCTGTGCCAACTGGGTGTTTGCCCCCGAGTTGTAGGTGTAGTTCCAGGTGGCGCGGTAAAGGGTGTCGTAGGCGGCTTCCCTCCTGTCTGTCAGTTTGAGGACCAGACCGAGATTGTAGAGAGCCTCGGCATCCTTCGGGCGGGTGTAGTCCTTGGTCTGCCTCCTGATGGCGGTCCGCAGATAGGATGCCGCCTTGTCGTATTCGCCCCGGATCCGGTAGTAAACTCCCATCTGGGTGTTTGCCCTTGTGTCGCCCGGGTCACGCCTGAGGACTTCCATAAAATAATCCACAGGATTGACGAAAGGATTGTGGAACTGGAGGTTACGCAATCCGACCAGATAACATTCCTCCGTGTTCCTGATCTGGCTTGGAAGCAGAGGCCTTTCGACAATCTCAGGGAGAGGGGCGGTAGGGTCCTTCACCACAGGGGTGTAGGATGCCACCACATTCCCGTTCCTGTCCGTGAGTGTCAGGGTCAGTTCCTCCTCCTTGACATCGGCGTCCGTCACTGTCTCCGCCACAATCGGTGAAGAAGGGGAGAGGTTAGCCGTGCTG
>JBJEJS010000073.1:0-3848 GCA_051878235.1 Candidatus Cryptobacteroides sp. | reverse complement strand
ATCACACGATGCTTTTCTTCGGTGACATCCATCTTGCCAACAGGACAAATGACCGCAAGCAGTTTGCGGAATTCGTCTCGGATGTCAACTCGTACCTGTCCACAGTCTCAGGGCCGGTCTATGCTATGACTCTCGGGGATATGACCTGGGACCAGTATTGGTATTCAAATAGTTATGAGTTCGCCCAATATCTTGCTGATGTGAACGGAATCAAAGGGCTCAGCATATTCCACACTATCGGAAATCACGACCACGATATGAACGCCACGGGAGACTGGTTCACGGTGGTGAAGTACAAGGAGAAACTCTGTCCGAATTATTTCTCGTTCAATGTCGGGAATGTCCATTATGTCTCTGTTGACAACATCCTTTGTGAGAACACAGCCGCATCCACAACAGATCCGGATGTGAGGCAGTATTCCGAGAAGGTCGCCCCGGAGGTGATTGACTGGCTGAAGAAGGACCTATCTTTTGTTGACAAATCAATGCACATTGTCGCGACAGCACACGCTTCAATATATTATCAGAACGGGGTGGCAACATTGAAGAACGCCTCTGAATTTGTCTCCTGCTTTGAGGGTTATGATGTGGACATCGTGACAGGGCACACCCACAAAATCTGGAATGTCGACAAGAGAAGCACCCAAAGGGTATATGAACACAACAGCGGCGCAATATGTGCGACTTGGTGGTGGGCAGGTTATTATACCCCGACATTGAACATAGCGCAGGATGGTGCTCCGGGAGGATGGAGGATTGCCAAGGTCAACGGGACTGAGTTTGACTGGCAGTTCAAAGGAACGCAGAGGGATGCGGGATACCAGTTCCGCACATACGACAGGAACAGGATCAACATCACGGCCTCGGAATTTGCACCGTCCGCAAACGAGACATACGCTGCGGCATTCAACGCCCTTGTTGCCGCCTGTGGATGGAACGGTTCCTCAAGTGATAATGAAGTATATATAAATATATGGGATTATGATCCGTCCTGGACGATAACCGTGACCGAAAAGGAAACGGGCAGCACACTCCAGGCGAGCCGGGTGACCACTTACGATCCTCTGTATCTCATCGCTTATTCGGCGAAAAGATATAATGTGAACAAGAATCCGACTTTCTCTCCGTTTGCGACAAATCACATCTTCAAAGTCAAGGCCTCTTCAGCAACATCCACTTTGGACATTACTGTGAAAGATCCGTATGGAAGGACCTACAAACAGACAATGACCAGGCCTAAGAACTTCTCTTTGAGTGTCTATGCAAATGAATGACATTGGTTGTCAAGATATTATTCCACAATAACTAAATTATAACCGTATGACAAAAAAACTTGTAAAGCCTTTTGTGGTGCTTGCTGCATTTGTCCTCGGATGCTTTTCGGCTCTGGCCCAGCAAATCAGCGGTACTGTCTACGACACTGCAAAGCCTGACCCTATGGCAGGCGCAACCGTCGTGGTGCAAGGCAAGAATGTGGCAACCATCACTGACATTGATGGTAAATTCACAATCAAGGCTAATGAAGGAGATGTTCTCCTTGTCCAGTTCATGGGCTACATGGACCAGACCGTCAAGGTTGGTAAGACAGCAGCCTATGATGTTATTATGACTCCGGATTCGGAGCAGCTTTCTGAAGTCATCGTCACGGCGCTCGGTCTGAAAAGGGAGAAACGCTCGATTGGTTATGCCGCGACTGATGTCTCTGGTGATATGTTGAGCCAGACCCAGAACAGCAACTGGCTTTCCGGTCTTCAGGGAAAGGTTGCCGGAGTCCAGTTCAACAGTGCGTCTTCCGGACCTATCGGTTCGCAGAGGGTCGTTGTCCGTGGAGAGTCCTCTCTCGGCGGAAATTCCGGCGCCCTTTTCGTGGTTGACGGAGTTCCTATCACATCCGGCAGCATTTCCAATGGTACAGGTGCCCTTTATGTGAACAACGATGCCAACATCGACTTCGGTGACGGTGCATCGGACATCAATCCTGATGACATTGAGTCCATCACAGTCCTGAAAGGTGCGGCTGCGACTGCCCTCTACGGTTCCCGTGCAGGTAACGGAGCTGTCATCATCACCACCAAAAGCGGCCGTGCGACAAAAGGCATAGGCATCACCTACAGCACGACGGTGACTGCCGACACCCCAAGTTACTGGCCTGATTTCCAGACAGTGTACGGATCAGGTGGTGATATGGGAACTTCAGAGTACAACTTCTGGAGCGCTTCCCGTGTCGATGACGGAACAACAGCCCACAACTGGTCGCGTATGGCTTTCGGTGAGCCTTTCGGCGACGGAACGAAGATGCGTTATATGTATAACGGTATGAACTGGGAGACAGGCATTGCCGAGAGGACTCCGTATGTCTATGCGGATGACTGGTACACAGGTGTCTTCCGCACCGGTCTCACATTTGACAATGTCGTTACCATCGAAGGAGGCAACGGGAAGGGTACAAGCGCCCGTATTTCATTCAAGGACACGAGAAACAACTACATCCTTCCTAACACCGGATATGTGAAGCAGACCATCTCCTTGAGTGTCAACACCCAGATAAGCAAGTGGCTCAAGATTTCGGCGAAAGCGAACTACTACCGCACCGATTCTGACAATATGCCTTCAAGTGCGTATGCGAGCGACTCGATTATGTATCAGCTCATCTGGTCTTCCAATGTGAACAGTATGAATGACTACTACCAGGAGTACATCAACGGCCGTTTCAATGCTGAGAACTACGAAAATTATGAAAACCTCGTGATGCGTAGCCAGTATTACAATCCGTACCGTACTCTCTATCTGTACACAAACTCAATGGACAAGGACAGGTTCCTCGGCAACATAGGAGCATCTGCAAACATCTGGAGGAACAAGATTACCCTTGATGTCAAGGCAGGTGTGGATATGTCCAACGAGTTCCGTACCCAGAGGAGGCCTAAATACACTATCCAGAGTCCGAACGGCTTCTATCGTGAACAGAGCATCAACATCTATGAGATCAACACCGATTTCATGCTCAAATACACCGATGCCTACCTGAATGACAGATTCACTCTTACGGCAGGCTTCGGAGGCAACTCGATGAGGTACAGCCGCAGAAGTATGAAAGTCACCCTCTCACAGATTGACATCGACAATGTCTTCAATATAGACAACTATCCTTCAGGCGTGATTCCTGAGAATTCGGCATACCGTTCAGAAAAGGTCGTCAACTCACTCTACGGCCTGCTGTCCCTTGGATGGGATGACTGGGCATATCTTGACGTTACGGCCCGCAACGACTGGTCTTCTACGCTTGCAAAAGGATATTGGTCATATTTCTATCCTTCTGTCAGCGCATCCATCCTTATCGACAAGGTTGCGAACTTCCAGAAGAATGCCCCTTGGTTCACATATTTCAAGGTACGCGCATCGTGGGCAAATGTCGGAAAGGACACTTCCGCGTATGCTCTTGACCAGACTTATACCGCCACAAGTTTCGCAGGAGGCTACCGTCCGAACGCAACTACGCCGAAGATTGACCTCGCTCCTGAGAATGTCGAGACCTGGGAGGCCGGTATCGAGGCCAAGTTCCTGAAGAACAGGATCGGTTTCGATGTGGCTGTTTATCAGTCTGATGCCACCAACCAGATATATGATGTGCCTTACGACTACATCACAGGCTCCAAATACTACACCCAGAATGTCGGACTGATCCGCAACCGGGGTATTGAAATCTCAGCCCATTTCGTTCCTGTGAAGACAAAGGACTGGACCTGGACCATCGATGTCAACGCCACCAGAAATGTCGGAAAACTTTTGAGGATGTATGACGGTTGGGATGACACCACACCGTATGAGTCTGATATTTCCACAACAAT
>JBJEJS010000072.1:0-3866 GCA_051878235.1 Candidatus Cryptobacteroides sp. | reverse complement strand
AGGAAGAAGTTCAAATGGGAATATCTGATGCAGATTCCCGCAGCCATCGTATTCGGCGGCCTGACGGACTTCTTTATGTGGACCTTCGACTTCATTGTGGCAGGCACCTACATCGAGAGGGTGGCCTATATGCTGGTGTCCCTGGTCCTGACCGCGACGGGAATCAGCCTTGAGGTCCGTTCAAAGGCGTGGATGGTCGCAGGAGAGATGACAGTCGCAGCCATTGCGGAGGTCTCGGGAAAGAAGTTCAGCACGGTGAAGATTTTCTTTGACATCACACTTGTGGTAATCGCCGCAGCAATCTCCTTCCTGCTTTTCTCCAATCTTCTCGGAGACGGACAGTACAATGTCATCCGTGAGGGGACAATCATCTCGGCTGTGTTCACGGGACTGCTTATGAAGATAACCGACAGGCTAATAGACCTCGGCATAGGAAAGCGGTTCATCGACAGGTATGAATAAGGTAAAAACATTCATAAAGGACTGGATGCTGCCTCTGGCAATGGTCGTCGGGGCATCCGCATATCTCATTTATATGCAGATACCCGCCTTTGCGCCCGCAGGCCCATACCTGTACAGGACAGTGGCGTTCCTCCAGCCCACACTCCTTTTCTTCCTCCTGTTCCTGACATTCTGCCGCATCTCGCCGAAAGATATGAGACCGAGGAAGTGGCACCTGTGGCTCCTGCTGTTCCAGACCCTGGGATTCATCCTGCTTGCAGTCACCCACATCCTTCTGAAAGGGTCCCATTCGGCAGTCCTCATCGAGAGCGCGATGCTGATGATAATCTGCCCCACGGCCACGGCGGCATCGGTCATCACGGGAAAACTCGGCGGGGATATGCCGGGGCTGACCACCTACCTGATCCTCATCAACCTTGTCACGGCCATTGTAGTGCCGCTGTTCGTGCCGGTCATCCGCCCTATGCAGGACACGACCTTCGTGGTGGCGTTCAGTATGATTATGGCAAAGGTGTTCCCCCTTCTGATCTGCCCGTGCATCCTCGCCTGGATTGTGCGGTTCACAATGCCGAGGCTGCACAGGAAGATAGTGCGCCACGAGAATCTGCCGTTCAACATCTGGGCAGTCAACCTTATGCTCGCCATCCTAATGACGACCCGATCAATCGTGCACAGCGATGTGCCTGCGGTTTACCAGATAGGCATCGCAGTAGTCTCGCTGCTCTGCTGCATCGTGCAGTTCGCGTCGGGAAAACTGATAGGCAGGCGTTACGGGGCATCTATCACCGCAGGCCAGTCCCTCGGACAGAAGAACACCGTGTTCGCAATCTGGATGGGCTACACCTTTATGACTCCCGTCACCTCAATCGCGGGGGGCTTCTACAGCATCTGGCACAATGTGTTCAACTCGTGGCAACTGTACCGCAAGCGCAGGAATGACGAGGAAGGGATTCCGTCTGTACGGGAATAGGTTTTCTAAAGTTGCTCAAGGCGGGCCTTTGCGGACATCCTCTCCTTCTCGTCAGGGCTCACCTCAATCAGCACAGGGAGATATTTCTTCTCCAGTTTGGCGCTTTTCTGCTTTCTGGCTATCAGAATGCAGTTCTTTGCCGCCGTATAATCCTTAGGACTGATTTTCAGGACTTTGTCATAATATTTCAAAGCCTTCTTCGGATTCTTCTGGGCGACGAGCCAGTAGGAGCCCACATCGGATAGGAACATTGTCGAGGACGGGGACTTTGTCAGCATCTTCTCGGCGAGGGACCTGAAGGCATTGTAGGAGGATTCCGTGCCGATATTGAAGAAAGTGTAGCAATATTCCTGGATCGCGCCCTCGAAAATCTCCCTGTCGATATCCTCACCGTCGAAAGTCCATCCCTCAGGTGAGGCATAATACTCATCCACAAGCCTCTCAAGACAGACAAGGGCCATATCAGGACTTTCCTTCTCGTATGCGGTCAGTGCCGCGGCCTTGTTGAAACGCAGGCCGACATCCTTCTTGTAAAAGGATGCTGCCTTGTCGATGTCCTTCAGGGCCATTGAGAACAGGGAATCATCGTAAGTCACTTCCTCAAAATACCTTATGTCATTCCCTGTTGAGTCCTTGAGGGAAAACAGCGGCTCGTTCCCGAGATATTTCTTCCCCGGCTTGGAGACTACCGAGGAGGTCTTTGACTTTGCGAAATAATAGTTGAACCTTGCCGTCAGCATCTTCTTGTTCTGCGGGTCGCAGGCCTCCCATTTGTCAAGCACGGTCTCTATGCCCACTCCCGCAGGCCCAAGGACGGAAACCAGTTGGTCATATTTCTTCGAATAACGCTCCGACTCCTCCTTGTTCTGCGCGGAGGCGGAAAAGGACGCACCCGCCGAGAGGGCGGAAAAGACGGCCAGGGCCACAAAAAAAGGTTTTATATATCCCATATATATTATATTACTTATCATTTTATATCCATTCTGATGCGACGGCCCTGCGGATGCAGGTTGTTGCATCTGTTGCCGAGATTCTTCACAAATCCGAGAGGCAGCCCTCCATAGCATACGGCCACATATCCCCTCGGGGCCTCCCCAAGCGCCACATTGTCCCTGTGGAGGAACGAAAGGGCTGCGGAACGCTCCAGAGCGGCTTTTGGAAAGGCTTCCGGAGAGAGTGCCACAGAAAGCGCGAGGTCGGCGTCGGGCACAAGGCTGTCACCTTTGAGAGTCCCTGCCATACATCCCGAGCGGATTGTCCTGACACTTCGGGAAAGGATTCCCACACTTGCGGAGACTGCCTCGGGAACTGCCACGAGGGCATCCCCTTTCGCATTGACCCTGACGGGGACACTGAAAAGCGGGGCGACCCTGTCCCTGAGTCTCCTGTCCCCCTCCTGCCTGCGCGAGGCGGACACAAAGCGGTCCTGCCTGCAGGAGTCCCCGCAGCCGTCCTTGACAAGAGCGGCACAGAACTGCCCTTCCCCCGGGACAAAGCCAGGCACCAGAAGGAAGCCTGTCCCGGTCCTCATAACGCCCTCAAAGGAGAGTTCCGGAGAGGACGGGACCGCACCGAGACTTTCCGCAATCCAGAGCACATTCTCATCATTCTCACGGCGGTTGAAGGTGCAGGTGGAATATATGAGCACACCCCCAGGAGCCAATGCAGGCCAGACATCCGCAACAATCCTCCTCTGGCGCGACTGGCAGAGGGAGACCGCCTCTGGAGACCACTGCGCGGCAGCCTTGGGGTCCTTCCTGAACATCCCCTCGCCTGAGCACGGGACATCCGCAACAATTATGTCAAAAAAGCCCTTCAGGGCGGAAAATGCTGACGGGTCGGCATTTGTGACAGCCACAGCGGAGTCTCCCCAGAGAGCCAGATTGTCCGCGAGCACCGAGACCCTTGCCGACATCACCTCGTTGGAGACCAGAAGGAACTCATCCCCGCAGATTTCCCTGAGGGACGCGAGAAGGTCGGTGGACTTCCCCCCTGGCGCGGCACAAAGGTCAAGGACCCTCAACTGCCCCTTCTTTCTCCACCTGACTTCCCTGAGCATCTCCCTGAACACCTCCCCGACGAACATCGAAGAGGAATCCTGCACATAATACGCGCCTGCGTGCAGCAGAGGGTCGAGCGTGAAGTCGGGCCTTTCCGACAGAATCCTGCCGTGACGGCTCCAGGGTACGGAGGAAACAGAACAGCCGAAATGTCCGTCCGCATCCTCCAGAAGCGGGGAAGGCTTGAAAGGATTAAGCCTGACCGAGACCGACGGGGGAGCATCAAACGATGAAAAGGCGACATCCGCTGCATCGCGGCCTATCGCCTCTTCAAGACATTTTCTGAAACTGGCCGACAGGGTGTCCATCAGGAATTGAATCCGTTTGAGAACTTTGCAGGGTCAAATCCCTCGGGATACATCGAAGGGTCAATG
>JBJEJS010000071.1:0-3869 GCA_051878235.1 Candidatus Cryptobacteroides sp. | reverse complement strand
AAATCGGAGCGGTCGTCAGACTGCTCCGATAAAAGATCTCTCCGCTTCGTTCATCCGATATGACAAAGAAGCGTCCGGCAGGACACTACCTGACTTTGTCAAGGACGGTAATCCTGAACTCGTGGATTTCCTTTGAGGAACCGGCATAGTTGGCGTTCAGACCGACAAATGTCACATTATAGGTGCCGGGCTCGTTCCAGGTGTACTCGTAGGAAGTCATATAATTCTGCATATCCTTGACAACCACAGGCTTGTCATTCGAGACGGAATTGAGGACGACAGGGTCTGAGAAAACCCAGGCATTAATCGGCTCATCCGGATGGACGCTCGAATTCTCACCTATGAAAGTTATCATACCTGTGTTGTCATTATACCTGACCTGACTGTTGTAGGTCCCCTTCTCATCTTTCTTGTCGTGCTCGTAAGGACTTTCATACCAACTTCCGAACATAAAGTTCGTGTAACCGAAATCCTTGAGAGTCAATGTCTGAGGATATTCCGTTCCAAGGTCGATGCTCATATCCCCATTCACACGGTATGTCCTACGTGCTGTAGATGCGCCTCCAGTAGTGGTGTAAATGGAAGGATGCCAATGGAAGGCAATGGCAAAATGCCCGACATATTTTGATATGTCAACAGTCACATAAACCCACTGACCGTCATCAGCCTTTGTCTCGACATATTCGCTGACCCTGGTCCAACCCGGAATGTTCTCATCCTCATCCATCGCATCAGTAAGGGAATTTATATATTCCCTGTCCTTCTCCTCATCCGCACCGTCAAGCCCTTCGAAGGTATCTGAAAGATAGACGGTCATTCCCCCGACGGAACCTCCGTAGTTGCCTTTTATGGCAAGGGTGAGTTCCGCGGAACGGACATCCTCAAGAGCCACACTATAGCGGTCCTTGTAGCGGTACTCCGACCCTGTCTCACCCGTGTACATCAGAAGATTGTCGACATTCCCCGTGATGTCGAACTTTACCGGCTCTCCGGCGAAATAGGTGTTCTCCGGGCTCAATGTGATGTTGTAGTCCACATCGAAAACTATCTTCTGGCTGCACGAGGACAGTATCAGCACAGGGAGAATCATATATGCAACAAATCTTTTCATCATAATCATCATTTTTACAGTTCAGAAATGCCTACCAGAGCGGATGCTGTTTGAGCAGGGTGTTCACGCCGAGTTCTATTGAAGGTATCGGCATAACAATATGCTTGTCCTGCACTGACGAGCCTGTCGTCAAAGCGAGATTTGAGAGCGTGCCATCATACGACCACCTTTCGTCGGAAGTCCAGTCGGCATAATTGTGCATTTCCTCAACAAAGATTCCCCAACGGATAAGGTCATATTTCCTGAGGGACTCGAAACAGAGTTCCCTTCCCCTCTCGTTCCTCACTAAATCCCTGAACGATGCATAGTCGGAATATTCGCTGAAAGGCTTTGTGGACACGCCGGCCCTTGTCCTTATTTCGGCGACATAGTCGTATGCCTCCTGGCAAGGGGCTCCATAGTACTCATTGTACGCCTCGGCATACATCAGAAGCACATCCGGATAGCGCAGAATAGGGTAATTTATCTGGGTGCGCAGACGCTTGGAATCCTGATGCCCCTCATACTGCACCTCCCTGCGGTATTTTCCGCAGTTGCGCGAGCCGCCTGCAGTGGTCGGGTCCTTGGTCGTGGAGACACTTCTGTAAACATACGGAGTACGGTCTATCCCCGCCGTGCAGACGCCCTCGGTCTCCCCGTAAGGAGGCTGGGTGGCAAGTCCCCTGTAATTGTACGGAGGAAGGTTCCAGTCCGCCCTCTCATCCTTGAGGTCCCCTTTCTCCTCAGTGGTCCTGTCCTGGTTCAGGTACAAGTCCCAAAGTTTGAGGGAGCCGTTGTAACGCGCGTAGGAGAAATTGCTCTTGAAAAGCATAAAGTCCGTTGACGCGGTGTTCTGGAGACCGATTTCATCACCGATTCGACCGTTGCTCCAGTTGTCCGCACTGGACTGGTTGCCCACAAAGTCGGCTTCCCACATCGACTCGTAATAATCGGTGTCATAAAGGTCGGAAATCATATTGATGAACACCTGCGAATAACTCTTGTTCAGACTATGCTTCCCGCTGTCAATCACAGCCTTTGCATAGTCCATAGCCTTCTTGTAATAGTCCTTCTCAGAGACCCCGTCATTCCTGTCAACCGTCGCTCCGGCGGTGAAAAGGCAGACACGGGCGAGGATTCCCTGCATAGTCGTGCGGCAAACCCTTGAAGGAGTGTTCTCCAGAGTTTCCGACGCAAGGGCAAGACATTCGTCCATCTCGGATATGCACCATTTCAGGACATCGTACTGAGGGGTTGCGGCGATGGAAAGATTCTCGGCAGAACGGTCTTCCTTGAGTTTCAGAGGGACATTTCCCCAGGTCTGGGCAAGGATGAAATGATAGTAGGCACGCAGGAAACGGGCCTCGTTGTAGCAGGTATGGTCCGGATCATACTCCGAATCCTCCACCTTCACCATAAAGGCGTTGGCGTTCTTTATTCCTGAATATATCTCCGTCCATACGGAATATATTTCAGGTGAACTTGCATCGTGCCTGTACCACATCGAGAAATTGGAAGTGGATGTCCTGTTGAAATAGCACAGGTCGTCGCAGCCTGAAAGCATCAGTGAATAGTAGTTGCCGTAGAATTCCTCGTTGTTGATTACTCCGTAGCATCCTGCGAGTCCGTAAAGGACCTCCGTCTTTGAGGAATATGGAGTGTCCTCGATAATGACAGGCTTCACATCAAGGAAACTGCAGGAGGAGAGAAGCAGCGCAAGGGCGGCAGCCGTTGATATATATTTCATATTCTTCATATCCTATAGTCTTTAGAAAGTGAATGAAACTCCTCCGGTTATGCCGAGGGCACGAGGATAGGCAGACCAGTCGAAGCCCGGAGTGAGGACTGAATTTCTTGTGGAGACCTCAGGGTCAGGACCGGAATAATTGGTGAATGTATAGACATTGTCGGCCGAGAGATAGACCCTGACCGTGTCGAACTTCATCTTCCTGAGCACGGAGCGAGGGAAGGTGTAGCCGAGGGATATGTTCTTGAGCCTCAGATAGGAGCCGTCCTCAATCACCCTTGAGGAATAGACGAACATTCCGTTTGCCTGTACTGCAGGGATGTCGCTGTCAGGATTCCTGACCACATCAAACCTGTCCCTGTAACTTGTGAACTGGTTCAGGCTCGATGTCGTTCCGTTCTCAAAAATCAGACGGTTGGCGTTCAGGATGTCATTGCCGTAACTCCACTGGAAGAAGATGTTCAGGTCAAAGCCATAGAAACGGAAGGCCGTGCTGAAACCGCCTGTCGCAAGAGGCTGTCCGCATCCGATCACGGTGCGGTCGTTGTCGTCAATCACGCCGTCCTCGTTGAGGTCGCGGTACTTAGGGTCACCAGGTTTGACAGAATCCCTGCCAACGCTTGTCATATAAGGGATTCCCGCCTTGAGGGTGGACCCGTTCTGGAACTCGTCCAGTTTGTAGGTCCCCTCATAGATGAATCCGTACATCATTCCGGAAGGCTTGCCTACCTGGGTTATGTAAGGATACTGGGAATTGAACTTCTGCTCCCAACTTACGGTCGAGAACAGTGAATACTGGTTCTCGTTAAGTCCGGTAACGATGTTCCTGTTGAGCGCGAGGTTGACATTGATGTCCCACTCGAACTTGCGGGTCTTGACAGGGGTGGCGTCGATTGTGAACTCCCATCCCCGGTTGCGCATCGACCCGATATTCATCATCGCGGAAGTGTAGCCGGAAGATGCCGGGATTGTCGCGTTGAGAAGAAGGTCGTAGGTGTCCTTCAGATACCAGTCCACAGTTCCCTTGAGCCT
>JBJEJS010000070.1:0-3871 GCA_051878235.1 Candidatus Cryptobacteroides sp. | reverse complement strand
GAGAGTGCAAAAGTATATGCGCCCAACGAGACAGCCTTGCTCGCACCCAATGATGATATGGCGATACCGATTTTCTTGTCAGAAGCATAATGCACCTTCTTTTCTGAAAATGGCACTTGTACCATTACATCCTTTTCTTTCAGGAATTCATCAAGACCCTCTTTTTCGCTCAAATTGTAAACAGCCATCTGCAGGCAAGGGAATGAAGCCCCGGCAAATGTGCAGACTTGTCCGTTCATTTCTTCCATAATTCCAGGAAGGATATATTTCGCAGCCCCTGCCACTCCCCCTCCAATCACTACTATCCCATCCACTATGTTCAAAGCGCGTATAATGGCATCGCCCGCCATTTCTCCAAGTTCGCGAAAACTCTTGACAGCAGCCTGACGGTTGCCTTCAAGAGTGCCTTCAGCTATATCATAGATATCTTTTGGGGTAAGGGAGGAGGCATCAGTATTGCTCAATTCCTGATAGACACGACGTACTGCACGGATACTTACGCTTTCTTCGGCAATCATTCCCGGATATTTCTTGTTTCTCATAATCCACACATCGCCTCCACAACCATTATCTCCGGTCAACAGACGGTTATCTATAACGACGCCACCGCCAAAACCAGTCCCAAGTGTTATTCCAAGCAGATTCTTATATCTTTTTGCACTGCCGGCTTCTTTTAACTTTCGGTTGATTTCCGGCAATGTGCCAGCCAAGGCCTCACCGTAAGCAAACAGATTTCCGTCATTGTTGATATATACAGGCATTCCGAACTTCTCTGCCAGATATGGTCCCAAGGCTATCCCACCTCTGAAAACAGGAAAATTCGGCAGATCTCCTATAATCCCGTGCTCATAGTCTGCCGGACCGGGAAATGCAAAACTTATCGCAACGGGTTTCCGGGACAATCTTCTCTCAACATCCCTGAAACCGTTCACTAAAACATCCAGACAGCCTTCCAGATGATCAGAGACAGCAGGAAGACCTATCGGCTCTATTATTTCATTACATCCCTGAATTGCGGAAAAGACGAAATTTGTCCCTCCCGCATCCAGAGTCATCACCACTCTATTGTCATTCTCGTACATAGGTTCTCTAATTAAAGTGTCACTATATCAGAAGCGTACATAAGCCTTTATTGTAACACATTCTTTCCCCGCAGACTTGCCATAAGGAGATACTGTATATTCCTTTATTACTGCCGGTATGATGAATGTTTCCGCATAATGGACAACAAAAGGGTCAAATGCCCCTGCAGGGCTCTCAATTATGGCCTCTTCCCCTTCCAGAAGATTTAATACATTCACACTGTCATTGGTATGATGAAGGACAGGTACTGAAAACCGATGGCGGCGTGTCTCTATGAACTCATTAGGGTGCAAGCCTGTGCGTTCCTCCATCCAACCTTCTCCTGATGCGATTTCCGAGAATTGATTGCGGAGATGACTGTAAACATATTCAGTGTCACGATTCCAGTCAATCACATTTTTCCCGCGCTCGACATTGATAGGACGGGGTTTGCCATCCAGCCCAAGACGCTGCCAATCCCATAGTTTGAATGTAAACAGGTTCGGTGTGGAACTAATCTCCAGAACCATGCTGTTTGCCCCAGAACAGTGGACTGTACCTCCAGGAATCAGAAAATGATCGTGTTTCTTTGCTGATATCTTGTTCACATATTTCTCCGCATCAAACACCAAATCACCTCTCTGCGCCATACGAAGGTCATCAATCATTGCCTTCTTGTCCACTCCAGTCTTCACTCCCAGATACACCACTGCATCATCTTCAGCATCAACCAAATAATAACTTTCATCCTGTGTATAGCACATCCCGAAGTTTTCTCTGATGAATTGCGTTGTAGGATGCACCTGCAGACTTAGATTTCCTCCTCCAATCGTATCCAGGAAATCAAAACGGATCGGGAATTCCTTTCCGAAACGTGCCTCGACAGGCTCTCCGAGCAATTCCCTGCTCTTCAACAACACCAGATTGACTGAGGGGAGTTCGTAACGCACTCCGTTCACTTCAAAATAGAGGCTGTTTTCTTCAGGCACACAATCAAAGCACCAACCGAAATTTTCACGCTCCATATCCAGATCACACACATTCTTCATCCACTGGCCACCCCAAGGAGCCGGATCAAAGAAAGGCACAACCCGGAACGGAGCCTTCACCGTAGTCTCAATTCCTTTGAAGAAAGTGTCCTTATCAATCATTTTTGGTTCACCCGGCACGTGAGTGTCAATCCAGAATTCCACTTTTTCAAACAACCCGTCCTTATGTCTGTCACATATCCTCCAGTCATTGAAATAACCCCTTTTATATTGTAAAGAGACAGCGTCATTACGATTGTCCACTCCCAAAGCCATCACTTCGTGCCTGCGGAAACGCTGTTGAATCTCCCAACGAGCCATATCCACATATACAATCATAGCATCTTCAGGAGCGGCAATGGCAGCGCCAGTACCTATTATGACCGTATTTTGTGATGCTGTAATCCTTCTCCGTGCCCAGGCAACTTTTTCCGGGTCGAAATAGTCTTCTATCTTTAGATTGGTGACATATCCAAACAATACGTCATCAGTCATAAAACGACCAGTCATTTCCATAATTTCCTGTTCCGGCCTCATAAGATCACGGACATTAATTAACTCTCCAGTAAAGCCATCAGAAAATGCCGACAGGATTTCCTCTTCATAAACACCGGTATATAACTCCACAGCAAGAACTTTTCTTTGCCCCATTCGGGTTCTCAACATAGAAATGATTTCATCCCAACCTTGAACCAGCGTCCCTAGAATTTTTGTCGAAGGGAATTTGTCATAATTTGCCTTTCTCATTACCGTTATCGATTGTTATATGTTCATACATACTTATTTTGTGCAAATATATCTATTAATTTTAAAATAACACATAAAATTTGATATTTTTTATTATGTTTGCGTAAAAGAAAATCACATTAATATGGAAATTGACCACAATAGCAAAAAACCGCTTCATCTACAAGCCGAAGCGATACTCAGAAACCTAATAGAGTCTGATGAGTACAAAAACGGGAAACTCCTCCCAAATGAAGTTGATTTATCTGCACAATTAAACATATCTAGGAACACATTAAGGCAAGCCATCAACAAACTGGTTTTTGAAGGACTTCTGGTACGGAAGAAAGGATACGGGACAAAAGTAGCTAAAAAAGGTGTGGTCGGAGGAGTGAAAAACTGGCTAAGCTTCTCCCAGGAGATGAAAATGTTGGGCATTGAAATCCGGAATTTCGAACTGCGCGTCAGTCTGAAACAGCCATCAGATGCAATCAAGTCATTTTTTGAATTAAACCCTAATGACAATAACCGTTGCGTCGTTCTGGAGCGCGTCAGAGGGAAAAAAGAGTTTCCGTTCGTCTACTTTATCTCCTATTTCAATCCGAATATTCCTTTGACCGGAGAAGAGAATTATACACGTCCGTTGTATGAAATGCTGGAATCTGAATATAACATTTCCGTCAAGACAAGTAAAGAAGAAATATCTGCAAGACTTGCCGGGGAATTCATAGCCGAAAAACTTGAGATTCAGGCCAATGACCCTATACTGATCAGAAAAAGGTTCGTTTACGACATAAACGGGATTCCTGTTGAATACAACATCGGATACTACAGGGCAGACAGTTTCACATATACTATTGAGGCGGAAAGATAGTCATAAAAAACATCCTCCCGCCGCATCCGTATATAATAAAAGCACTTATTCCCTGAAAACTTCCATATAATATGCCCCACATAATGTTTTATTTTCCACATCCAGAAATGTGGCCATTATGTCAGTATCACCTGAAGGCAAATCCAATGTGAATTCCGCAAACAGATCCCCCTCCTCGACT